>JBGQKF010000337.1:0-5153 GCA_041499435.1 Gammaproteobacteria bacterium | reverse complement strand
CGCTGGAATCTCACATGCACAGGACAGATGGAGGTTTCAGGTACCGGCGAGACGCAGTTCAACGGCGACGAGTTTACCGGCCGCATGAATCTCTCGGTGCAGATGGGTGGCGATCAAGCAGTGCCAATGGTGCAAAACTTCAGTGCGCGGCGGGTAGGGGAATGCCAGTAGCCGAGAGGCTTGCGGTGGAAGCGAAGTGAAAAGAAGTGAAAAGAAGTGAAAAGGTGAAGAGGTGAAAAAGTGAACAGGTGAAAGCGCATACGCGCTCGGTCCTTGGGACGACCGGCCGCCCTCATCTCTTCACCTCTTCACCGATGTGGGGGCCTCACTGCTCAATCGCTCTTTGCGGCACCCGCGGATCGGGTGTCTGAGGATGGCGCAATAAGTACGCGAGCTTGCGAGCATCGCCGACCGGTCCGCTAGAGATGACACCGCTCGCGCAGAAATAGTCCGTGAACAGCGTGTCCTGGTAATTGTTGTACGTGACCTCGATGATCCGACGCCATTTGGCGTTGCCATCCTCTTGCCAGCCCTTATCGCTGGTCCCAAACGCGTAGTCCTTCCACTCGCGATTGTTGCAGCGCAGTCCCGAGTAGCGAACATTGGTTTCGTTGCCTGGAGTGCGAATCACCATGACGAAGCGGACGATCTGATCCTTGGCGACGCTGAGCGTCGATGCATCGATGTAGAACTTGTTGGGCGTCGGGTTGCGCAGCTTGATTTCCGCCAGATCGCGATCGCGCGGATACCGGGGCGGCGGCACCTGCAGTTCCTTCGCCGCCTCCTCCTTCTCCTTCTCCTTCTCGGGAGACTCTCGGATCGGACTTTGATCGCCCCGACCGGGTACGTCCGCTGCGGCTCTCAAGCCCAACTTGAACAGCGCGCAGAGCAACGCCGCGCCGGCGATTCCTCGAGTGCAATGAGCGAGATCCAAGCTCATCCCTGGTAGACGTGCTGCCGCGTCAAGGGATGCGTCCAGTTGCCGCCGGGCAGCGTCTTGACCCCGAGAAGCTGATACAGCGACATCCAGCCGCGCGCAAACCCGTGCGCCGAACCCGCCATGTAGATGAGCCACGTGCGCAGCTTTTTCTCGCCCACCAGGGCGAGCGCCTCGTCGCGCCGCTGCTCCAGCCGATCGACCCAGTGCCACAGCGTCTGTGCATAGTGCGGACGCAGGCATTCCGAATCCCACACTTCCACGCCTTCGCGCGACATCTCGCGAATGACTTCATTCACGTGCACCAGCTCGCCACCGGGAAACACGTATTCCTCGACGAACTCTCCGAGACCCCCGCCCAGCTCGGCCTCCTCCAGCGAATTGGTGGTGATGCCGTGATTCATCACCAGACCGCCGGGCTTGAGCAGACGGTTGATCTTGGCGAAGTACGTGGGCAGATTACGCCGGCCGACGTGTTCGAACATGCCGACGCTCGCGATCTTGTCGAACGGCTGGTGCTCCGGCACATCGCGATAATCCTGCAGGCGAATCTCCACGCGATTGCTCAAGCCCAGCTCACGCACCCGCTGGGTGGCGAACTCGAACTGCCCGCTGCTCAGCGTGACGCCGAGCGCCTGCACCCCGTAATGCCGCGCGGCCCACAGGACGAGACCGCCCCAGCCACAGCCGATGTCGAGGAAGCGCTCGCCGGGCTTGAGCAGCAGCTTGCGGCAGATATGATCGAGCTTCTGCTCCTGAGCGGCATCCAGCGAGTCATCCTGATTCTTGAAGTATGCGCAGGAGTAGACGCGGTTGCGATCCAGCCAGAGGGCGTAAAACTCGTTGCTGACATCGTAGTGCTGCTGAATGTGGCGCCGGTCGGCGGCGCGGGTGTGGCGCCACCACTTCCACAGATTGCTGCGTCGCCGGTAGACCTCGTGCTCGTCGGCTACCAGCGCCTCAGCCAGGCGCAGAACGTCGCGCATGTTGCCTTCGACATCGATATCACCTTCCACGTAGCTCTTGGCCAGCGCACCGAGGCTGGGATGTGCCAGCTGCATGAGGGCCCCGGGCGAGCGCACGGTGACCGTGACTGGCGAAGGGGCCGGCGGCGCGAAAATCTGTCCATTCCACAGGCGCACGTTGACGGGCGCCTGAACTTCGCGAAGGCGTTGCTCGACCAGCGATAGGACCCGGTCGGGCATGAGCGCGGTTGCCATGGTTCGGTCTCCCTGCCCGGTGTGTTGTTGAGAGCTGATCCGGGCGTCGCCTGCCTATTCTACCGAACTATGCGGAAGTGCTCTCCCCCCTCAGGCGGTCTCGAATTTGAGGTCCTTCACCAATGATTCCCGGACTACCGGGACCACCGGATCGAGCGTCGCCTGATAGTTGGGATGATCCACGCCCATGCGGATGTTGGCATCGCCGGACAACACCCGCTTCATCGATGAGTCGAGCTCGAAGCGCAGGAAATGCACCGAAGAAGTCTTCTCCTCGTTTTCGCGATCGAGGTCCTCGTCGGCGATCGCATAGACGCGCGGACAGCCCTCGATCTGCACCCAGACGCGGTCTTCGATTCCGATCATGCGCGACAGCGCGATGCGCCGCTCCTCGGCCTCGTCATACTCGATCATCATGGTGGCCTTCCAGTTGCTGCCGTCGGGGATCAATGGGTTGTAAGTCGAGATCTCAGCCCGGATCTCCTCATCCTCGAACATGCGCTCGGCGCGCAGCATCTCCTGGATCTGGTAGCGCATGGTCATCTCGTCTTCGAACTGAAGCGTGATGTGATCGCCCAGATGGATGGTGCGCGTTTTCTTGTGCGCGATCACATTCGCGCGAAACTCCTTGCGCACCTTCGCGTACTGCTCGAGGCTCATCAAGCTCTCCCGGGTGATGGCGGGCATGCGTCTTTTCCTTCTCGCTTGGGTGGTGAGCATAGCTTCAAGTTCTCCTAAACCAGTTGGCGGCGAAGACGCTCGGGGCAGGCAGTTGGCGGTCGGCGAACCAATGCCGCAGCCCTCGCGGGCGTCGTCGGCTCAATTTGTAACGATCGGCTTAACCGAGCCTTAAAGGCCGTAAGCCAGGCGCAACAGGGTTAGCGGGTGCTCTTTACGTGCGCTCGCTTCCACGCCGATACCCTGCTGAATGTGGCGCGCGGCGATGGGGCAGTCGGAGCTCACATATTGCGGCGCGCTGTTGGCCATGGACTTGAACACCGGCCGCCCGATCTTCATGGACTGCGCAAAGAACTCGGTCTTCACGCCCCAGGTACCATCGTGTCCCGAACAACGTTCAACGGTATTGACCTCGGTACCGGGTACCAGGTTCAGCATTTCCTGGGTGCGCAAACCCATGTTCTGGACACGTAAATGACACGGCACGTGATACGAGACGCGGCCCAGCGCCTGCTTGAAATCGGTCTTGAGCAGCCCGTCGCGGCGGCGCAGCGACAGGTACTCGAAAGGATCGAACATGGCTTCCGACACCCGTTTGAGGTCCTCATCGTCCGGAAACATGAGCGGAAGCTCCTGCTTGAACATCAGCGTGCAGGACGGGATCGGCGTGAGGATCGCGTAGCCCTCATGGGCCAGCTTTGAGAGCGGCGGCAGATTTTTTTCTTTGAGCTGCGCCACCGATTTGAGATCGCCGAGCTCGAGTTTGGGCATGCCGCAGCAGGACTCGCGCTCCACCAGCACAGCGGGGATCTCGTTGTGCTCCAGGATCTTGAGCAGGTCGTGCCCGATACCTGGCTCATTGTAATTCACGTAGCAGGTGGCAAAGATCGCCACTTTGCCCGATGCGTTCTTGCCGTCGCGGACGGCAAAGCCGCCAGCAGGGTGCGCGCGCTTGCGGAACGTTGCGCTGGCATATTCGGGCAGCTCCCGCTCTTTCGCGACACCGAGCACCTTTTCCATCGCGGCGCGGGTCGCGGGGAGCTGGTTCACCTTGTTCACCAGCTGCGTGACGACCGGGATCGACGCCAGCCGCCCGACCGCGTCGGTGCTGGAGAGAATCTTGTCGCGGACCTTGACTTCGCCGCGCTCGAACTTCACCGCCTTCGCACGCAGCATGAGGTGCGGAAAGTCGACGTTCAGCGGATGTGGCGGCACGTACGGACACTTGGTCATGAAGCACATGTCGCACAGATAGCACTGATCCACTACTTTCCAGAAGTCTTTGCGGTCGACGCTTTCCAGCTCGCCGGTCTGGCTCTCATCGACCAGGTCGAACAGCGTCGGGAAAGCGGTGCACAGGTTGAAGCAGCGCCGGCACCCGTGGCACACGTCGTACACGCGCTCCAGCTCGTGCATCAGCAGCCCTTCGTTGTAGAAGTCGGGATTCTGCCAGTCGATCGGGTGGCGCTTCGGTGGCTCGAGGTTGCCTTCGCGCATCAGGGGTCGGGATTCAGAGGAAAGGAGTCAGAAAAAACCAGCGCCGCACCCAAAAAGATCTGAGTGCGGCGGATTAGCACAGGACGGGCAGATTCAGTCCACCAGGGCGTCGAGAGCCTTCTGGAAGCGGTTGGCGTGCGAGCGTTCGGCCTTGGCCAGTGTCTCGAACCAGTCGGCGATCTCGTCGAAGCCTTCTTCGCGCGCCGACTTCGCCATACCTGGGTACATGTCGGTGTATTCGTGCGTCTCACCTGCGATCGCTGCCTTCAGGTTCTCACGCGACTTGCCGATCGGCAGTCCGGTCGCGGGATCGCCGACAGTCTCCAGATACTCGAGATGACCGTGCGCGTGGCCGGTCTCGCCTTCGGCGGTGGAGCGGAAAACTGCAGAGATGTCGTTCTGACCTTCCACGTCGGCCTTGTTCGCGAAGTAGAGATAGCGTCGGTTCGCCTGCGATTCACCGGCGAAGGCAGCCTTGAGGTTGTTTTCCGTCTTGGTGCCTTTGAGCGATTTGGCCATGAGATGTCTCCTACTGAGTCAAAGGGAAAAAGGGCGGTCTGGCCAGGCTCGGCAGACCGTCAGTTAGACTAAATCTAATGCGTATACCAAGTATAAAGAAGGCGGCTGGCGTATGTCAAACGCGTCTGAGCGGTGCGTGTGAAGAGCGTGAAGGGTGAAGAGTGAAGGGTGAAGGGTGAAGGGTGAAGGGTGAAGAGTGAAGGGTAACGGAGTGAAAATCTCCCTCCCTTTCAAGGGGAGGGCTGGGGTGGGGATGGGGTGAGCGGGCGAAGTCACAGCCCTTTCGCCCTTCACCCTTCACT
>JBGQKF010000336.1:0-5171 GCA_041499435.1 Gammaproteobacteria bacterium | reverse complement strand
CTTCACCTCCTTCACTTCCCTCTCACCCCTCACCAATCTCGAGCGGCTCCTCCTGCATCAACGCCATCTGTTCGCGCAGCGCGAGGATGTGATCCTGCCAGTAGCGCTGTGTGTTGAACCATGGGAAGCTGCGTGGAAACGCCGGGTCATCCCAGCGGCTGGCGAGCCAGCCGGCGTAGTGCATCATGCGCAGCGTGCGCAGCGCTTCGATCAGGTGCAGCTCACGCACGTCGAAGTCGTGGAACTCCCGATAACCGGCCATTACCGCGGCGAGCTGCTGTTCCATCGCGGCTCGCTCGCCCGACAACAGCATCCAGAGATCCTGCACGGCCGGGCCATTGCGCGCGTCGTCGAGATCGACGAAATGCGGCCCCTCGTGATCCCACAGCACATTGCCGGCATGGCAGTCGCCGTGCAGCCGGATATGCCGTACGCGGCCGGCACGCTCGAAGCATGCGTAGAGCTGCGCGATGAGCTGGCGCGCCAGCGCCTCGTAGGCCGCACGCAGATCCTCGGGGATGAAGCCGCCGGACAGCAGGAACGCGGAGGGCTCCTCGGCAAAGCTGCGCACGTCGAGGGTCGGCCGATGCGCGAAGTCATGCAGGCCGCCGATCGCATGGATCCGCCCGATGAAACGCCCCATCCAGCGCAGGGTCTCGATCTGATCGAATTCCGGCGCGCGCCCGGGTTGACGCGGATACAGGGCGAACAGGAAGCCCGCATGCTCGTGCAACGTCTCGCCCGCAGCGCCGAGGGCAAGCGGAGCAATGACCGGCAGCTCGGCATGCGCGAGCTCTTGCGCGAAGGCATGCTCTTCCAGGATCGCCAGGCGCGGCCAGCGGTGCGGGCGATAGAACTTCGCAATGACCGCAGGCGCGTCTTCGAGGCCAACCTGATAGACCCGGTTCTCGAAGCTGTTGAGCGGCTGCAGCCGCCCGTCGCAGCGCAGACCGGTTTTCTCGACGCTGTCGAGAATCGAATCCGGAGTCAGTGCGTCATAAGGGTGGGGATGCGCCTGCGCGAGATCGGTCATGGAACCATTGTAGCCCCGGCTTACGCGGGCGCGTCGAGTAAGGTAGTCTACGTATGAACCAGGTAACTCACGAGAGTGCGATGAGAGTGTCTGCAGTCTTACGCTGCGCCGGCCTCGCCGTGTGCGGCGTTGCCATGTCGGTCTGTCTGCCCGCGCAAGCCGCGGAACCTACCCCGTGCGTGGCGTCCGGAGCACAGGACCGCCCGCTCGCCACCGAGAGCTACCGCATTCCTTCCGAGATGCCGGGGATCGAGCTGTACATGCGCAACAAACGCCCCAACGGGGTGGATCTGTTCCCACCCGAACGCATTGTGCTCTATGTGCACGGGGCGACTTATCCGGCTGAGACGGCCTTTGATCTGCCGCTGGCTGGCTTCTCGTGGATGGACTTCCTGGCATGTCGCGGCTTCGACGTGTATCTGGTCGATCTGCGCGGCTACGGGCAATCGACGCGACCGCCGGAGATGGAGCGGCCGCCAGCGGACAGCCCGCCTCTGGTAAGCACCGACGTCGCGGTCCGCGATGTTGCCGCAGCGGTGGCGCATATTCTCAACCGTCGTCATGTGAAGCGCATCAGTCTGATCGGCTGGTCCTGGGGCACCACCATCATGGCAGCGTACGCCACGCAGAATCCCGACAAGGTGCACCGGCTGGTGCTGTACGCGCCGCTCTGGCTGCGTACGCCGCCACCGGCCGACAAGGCGGAGCCGGAACAACCGCTGGGCGCTTACCGGACGATCACCAAGGACGCGGCACGCAAGCGCTGGCTCAACAACGTTCCCGAGCAGAAGCAGAAGACGCTGATCCCGCCTGGATGGTTCGAAACCTGGGTCGATGCCACCTGGGCCACCGACCCGACGAGCGCCAAAAGCGCGCTGCTGCGCGCGCCGAATGGTGTCATGCAGGATATCCGCAGCTACTGGGCAGCCGGCAAGCCTTACTACGATCCGGCGCGCATCGCGTCACCTACCTTGATCACATACGCCGAGTGGGATGCCGACACACCCGGCTACATGGCACAGCAACTATTCGCCCTGCTCATCAACGCGCCGTGGAAGCGGCTGGTGGAAATCGGCGAAGGCACACACACGGTCATCATGGAAAAGAACCGTGCACAGCTGTTCAGCGAGGTGCAGCTGTTTCTGGAAGAACCTGACCCCGCCCCACCACCGCCGCCTCCGAAATGATCGCGCGGCTTGTGGATCAAAACTTCGCCGAGAGGCCGATGGTCCAGGAAACGTCCGGCGTATGGTGGTTCGCGCCGATGAACATCGCGGCGTCGATCTGGACCATAGGCGTGATGAGATAGGCCACCCCGAAGTCATACGTGACGATGTTGCCGCCGTCGGCGGGGGTCGCAAGCTGGCGGGCAGCCACCTCGACGAACGTGCGCAACGGCTCGGTCCAGTTGTGGCTCAACGTCACGCCGAGGATCCCGGCCGTGAAACGATGCCCGTCGTCGCGGCTGTCGTAGATCACGCCAGGCATGACGCCGAGCGATGATTCCTTCGGCAGCTCCCACTCCAGCGAGAACCGCAAAGAGGGCCGAATGCCATGGCCTCGGAGGTCGGGGGTGCCGCTCGGGACCTCGGCGTGGAGCAGCGACGCCACCGAGGGCCGGGCCTCTTGCCCATCCTGCATGTGCCACTTCACGCCGAGGGCCGAGTCGGCCACCCCATAGGTGTTCCGCGGCGGCGGCGCGCCGCTGTCTTCGGTATGCACGCGCACGTAGCCATCGCTTTCCAACCGCAGCTCCCAGTTGTCCGCGACCCCCAGCCGCAGCAGCGTCGGGGTGGTGAAGGCGCGCTCGCTCAGATTGCCGTCGCGGTCGTACTCGCCCGCAACACTGGTCTCGATCTGGAAATGGTGCTTGCCGACAGTGAGACTCGACTCCACGAAATCGGGTCGATCGGTGACGATCTCATCTTCGGCGGCGCAAACCGGACCGCTCGCCAGCATGGCGCTCCAGCACCAGAGCGCCATCAGCGCCCGGACGCCGTACCCGTATGCGTATGCGACAGTCCTGGTTTTCAACTAGCCTGCGCGAACTGTTCGACGATCGTAACGCCTTCCACACGGCATTCCGCGAGCAGGTCCAGGATGCTGCGGGTCACATCGGGCAAAGAGTCGAGCGGATGCAACTGCCAGCGGTGCGTAAATACGCGCTCGGCGTCGAACGGGCTTGCGAGTCGGGCTACGATGCCGTCGGGGCGTACCGCGGTCAGCGTGACTTCCGGCTCCCCTACGGTTGCGCGGAACTCCCTTACAACTCGCGAGAGGAAAGTCTGGAAGGCCACTTCCTCGCGCACGCGTTGCCCCCGATGCAGCGACACCAGCAGACCATGCGGCGGACGTGGGATCGGCAACAGCGTCACGCCGCGTTGCGTAAGCTGCGCGATCAACTCGCGTGCAAACGGCATGCCCCAGCGGCCGATGTCCGCCGCCGTCGCCGATAAAGCAGGTGCATTCACGCCGGCCACCATGATCCCGGTCACGAAGCGCAGGTCCACGCGCTCCACGTCGCCGTCGAGCTCGATCACGGCGGGGATCAGATCCGGCCAGATATCCACGCGCTCGGCCTCTACACGCCGCAGCAACGCATACAGACGCGAGAGCGAGAAGGCCTCCACGGAAGTGTCGGCGCACAACGCCTGATTCAAGCCGAAGTTCTGGTGCACGCCCAGCGCCCCATGCTCTTCCAGCACGCGCGCGAGCCGGCGCACATCGCGCAGCGTGCCGGGCACCTCCCGGCCTTCCGGCCCGGCCGCGACGAATACCACCGGAATCGCGAACAACGAGGCGGCGAGCGCCGCATTCTCATCCATCGGCGTGTTTACCGCCTGGTCAACGGCCTCCCACAGACACCTTCCCGACTCCGGTGAGGACACTTCACTCACCGCTGCCGATAAAAGATCGTCGCGGCCGGCGCGCAGGCTCTGCTTCAGATCTTCCCGCAGCTCATGCAGAAATCTCTCGCGTTGCATCGCGTCAGGTTCGACGGCGATTCGAACAGCTAACTGTCGCAACGGGTTGCTATCGGCTGCTGCAAAGCAGCGAGGGTCGGGCAGAATCGACATGGCCTTGAGGTCGGTATTGTGTCACACGGAGCCGCGCGGAGCATTCGCGAGGAAGCCGCACGCACAAACTTCACTTGACTCCTGCTGAATAAATGCTAGACATAGAAGGGTGCCCAAAGTGCGTTCGCCTGCGATGGGCATTCCAACAGGCCTGTTCGTAACGAAAAACGTGGGGGAGTTAGACACATGAGTGAAAGACCAGCAGGGTGGCTGTCCGATCGCGAGTTGACCGAGGTGGAGAGCGCAGAGCATGCTTTCCGCTCTCCAGTGCCGACTCAGATCGTTTCCAACGGCGAGTACAATCCGCTGCCGCAGACCGAGTCGCAGCGTAAGGTCGAAGGCCTCATCAAGGAATTCGCCGACAAGTATTCGAAGTATCAGGGTATAGATCGCCGGTCGTTCCTGAAGTCCGCATCGGGTTTTGCCGCCGCGTTCCTGGCGATGAACCAGGTATTCGGCCCAGTGTGGAACGTGTCCGAGGCCGAAGCGGCCGACAAGGACATGTCCGACGAGCGCGCGAAGAAGCTTTCCAGCCAGTTCATCTTCGACGATCAGACGCACTTCGTGCGCGATGATTTCGACAAGGAAGGCATTCTGGGGCTCGGCAAGTACGCCGTCGAGCACTGGAATCCGAAGATGGCGGAAACGCCGATGACTCTGGCCCGCTACAAGTTCGAGAACTATCTGAAGGAGATCTACCTGGACAGCGACACCAAGGTCGCGCTGCTGTCCACCGCACCGTTCGACGATCCGAGCTGGTGGCTGCTGTTCAACAACCAGATCAGCGATGCGCGCGCTGCGATCAACAAAGTCGCCGGCAGCCGTCGTATGATCAGCCACTCGGTGTTCACGCCCGGCCAACCCGGCTGGATGGACGAAGTCGACAAGGCGATCGCCGAGTACAAGCCGGATTCATGGAAGGGCTACACCATCGGCGATCCGCTGTCGCCGAGCTCCAAGGGCACCGCCTGGCGTCTGGACGACGAGAAGCTGGTGTATCCGTTCTACGAGAAGGCTATGAAGTCCGGCATCCGCAACATCTGCATCCATAAAGGGCTGCT
>JBGQKF010000335.1:0-5180 GCA_041499435.1 Gammaproteobacteria bacterium | reverse complement strand
GGCATGTGGACAACAACAGCCTGCTCGCTCAGGATTTGCTGGCGCGTCTGCTCGCGCGACGCGACCAATGGTTGCGCCACGGCCCTGACTGTGACCGCGAAGCGCTGGCGCGCGCGTTCGCAAATCTCGCCGTCGAGCGCATGCACCAGGCACGCGGACTGTTGCCGGCGCGCACCGTGCAGCCGTTGCTCGGCTGTCTGCGCTATGCAGCGGCCAATCTGTCGCAGACGCAACCGGATTCATCGCTTGCCGGGTGCGGCGGGCTGAGCGCGTTGCCGGCGGTTCATGCGGACGCCATTGCGTCGTGGCGTGCGATCGCAGGCCTGCTGCTGACTGGCGCCGGTGAAGTGCGGCGCAAAGTCGATGTGAATACCGGTTTCCCGCCGGCCGGTGAAAAGGGCATCACCGCCGCTGAACAGCGCACTCGGGAAAACGCGAAGCGCACGGTGGAGCGCCTGCTCAGCGACATTGCGGACGTGCCGGGCTTGCCTGAAGCGCTGCGTGAGGTGCGGCTGCTGCCCGACCCTGTCTACAGCGACGAGCAGTGGCGCCTGATCGAGTCGCTCTACGGGTTGTTGCCGCTGGCTCTCGCACAGCTCGCGCTCAGCTTCCGCCGTCATGGCGCGGTGGACTTCACGCAGCTTCTGATCGCCGCGAACCAGGCGCTCGGCGAGCCCGATGCGCCCACCGATCTCGCGCTCTGCCTGGACTATCGCATTCGTCATCTGCTGATCGATGAATTCCAGGACACCTCGCTCAGTCAATTCGAACTGCTGCATCGTTTGACCGCCGGTTGGCAGGAGGGCGACGCCCGCACCCTGTTCGCAGTGGGCGATCCGATGCAGTCGATCTATCGCTTCCGCCAGGCTGAGGTTGGATTGTTCCTGCGTGCGCGTGTGCACGGGGTCGGTGGCGTCGCGCTCGAGCCGTTGACGCTCGCGTGCAACTTCCGCTCCCAGGCGGGGGTGGTGAAATGGATCAACACCGTGTTCGAGCGCGTGCTGGCGCCGCGCGAGGATCTCGCGAGTGGCGCGGTTCCTTATGCAGCTTCATTGCCCCGCATGCCGGATATCGCAGGTGACGAGGTGTGTGTGCATGCCTTGCCGCACAGTGCCGGGATCCCAGAGGCGCGCTGCGTCACCGAGATCGTGCGCGCCGAGCTTGCACGGGGCGCTCAGCAAAGTATCGCGATTCTGGTTCGCAGCCGCACGCATCTCAACGAGATCGTGCCTGCGCTTCGGGCGGCAGGGCTGCGGCTGCGTGCGATCGACATCGAAGCGTTGACGCACCGGCCCGCGGTGCAAGACCTGCACGCCCTCGCACGTGCACTGCTGCATCCTGCAGACGCGGTGGCGTGGCTTGCGGTGTTGCGCGCACCCTGGTGTGCGTTGAGTCTGAGTGACCTGGAGCGCCTCGCGCTCAGCGGTACCGCCGTATGGTGGTCGCGTATCAACGATCCGGAGCTCGCACCGACCATCTCGAACGACGGGCAGGCGAGGCTTACACGGCTCATCGCGGCGCTCGCGCCGATCATCGACAATCGGGGGCGCGGGTTGCTGCGCGATCGCATCGAAGGCGCCTGGTTACGCCTTTGCGGGCCCGCGTGCGTGCAGGAACCGAGCGATCTCGAAGACGTGCAGGTCTATCTCGGCCTGGTGGAGTCGATGGAGCGCGGCGGCGATCTGGAAGATCTCGCCGGACTGGAACAGGAGCTGCTGCGCCTGTTTGCCGTGCCCGATGTACAAGCGCCGGAGACGTTGCAGGTGATGACCATACACAAGGCCAAGGGGCTCGAGTTCGATGTGGTCATCGTGCCGGGGCTGGCCCGCATCAGCCGGCAGGACGAGCCGGAGCTCCTGCGCTGGCTTGAGCGCTCGCGCGGCGAAGACGAGAGCGATCTGCTGCTGGCGGCCCTTCCAGCGCGAGGCAGCGATCAGGATCCTCTCTATGCCTGCGTGACGCGATTGCTCGACGAGCGGCAGGAGCACGAAGATGCGCGCCTGCTGTACGTAGCCGCCACACGCGCGCGCCGTCGTCTGCATCTGGTTGCCGAGCTCAAAGTCGAGGAACAGCATGCGCAGCCGCCAGTGCCGGTGAAGCCCCACGAGCGCTCGTTGCTAGCCAAGCTGTGGCCGGTATTGGAACCCGAACTCATACAGTCATTTGCGCGCAACGCAGCCGAGGCAGCGGCGGAGCAGCCGGTGCCGGTCGATCCCATGACCTATCCGCTGCGACGCCTTCCGCTCGACTGGCAACCTGTGCCGCCGGCCCCTCCGGTCGCATGGCGGCCTCTGCCTGCGCTGGAAAGCGATCGCGACACCACGGTGGAATTTTCCTGGGCGGGCGAAACCGCGCGGCACGTCGGCAACGTCGTCCATCGGTTTTTGCAGCAGATCGCGCAGGACGGGCTGGAAGCGTGGGACTCGGCACGCATCGACGCGCAGGCTGCACTGGCACGTGCGGCCCTGCAACAGGAGGGGGTGGCGGGCGCGGAGCTGGCGGCCGCACAGGAGCGTGTCCTGCGCGCTTTGCACAACGCGCTCCGCGACGCGAGAGGCCGCTGGATCCTGAGCGACGAGCACCGCGACGCGCGCTGCGAATATCGGCTGGCGGGGCAGATCGACGGCATCTTCGTGAACGTCACGCTCGATCGCACCTTTGTCGATGGCCAGGGCGTGCGCTGGATCATCGACTACAAGACCAGTGTGCATGAAGGGGCTGGCGTGGAGGCTTTCTTGGACAGCGAACGCGAGCGCTATCGTGCACAGCTCGATCGCTATGCGCGGCTGCTGGCACGCATCGATGCGCGGCCGGTACGTCTGGGTTTGTATTTCCCGCTGCTCAGTGGCTGGCGTGAGTGGGAAGCTCTCGTGCGCGGGCAACAGTCGTTCGCCTGGGACGCCGCACCTTGAGCTTGCGGCCAAGGTTCATAATGCACCAGGCTCACCCTGGAAGCAGGGAGGAAGGTCCAAATGAATCTGCATGCAAAGCTGCTTGAGCGCGCGGCGCAGGGGCGTCCGCTCACCGTGGGCCTCATCGGCGCCGGGAAATTCGGCACGATGTACCTGGCGCAGGTACCCAATACGCCGGGCGTGCATCTCGCCGGCATCGCCGATCTGTCCGTCGACAACGCGCGCACAAATCTGCAACGCGTGGGCTGGTCTGCGGAGCGCTACTGCGCACCCTCGCTCGATGTTGCGCTCAAGACCGGCACCACCCACGTCGGCGAGAATTGGGAAGCTCTTGTGGCCCATGCCAGGATCGATATCATCGTGGAGGCGACCGGCAATCCGATCGCGGCCGTCGATCATGCGCTCGCCGCTTTCGCGCACGGCAAACACGTTGTCATGGTGAGCGTCGAAGCCGACGCGTTCTGCGGCCCGTTGCTCGCGCAGCGCGCGCAACAAGCCGGCGTCGTCTACAGCCTGGCCTATGGCGACCAGCCGGCGCTGATCTGCGATCTGGTGGACTGGGCGCGGGCGGCCGGGTTCAACGTCGCCGCCGCCGGCCGTGGCCACAAATGGCTGCCGCATTTTGCCCAGTCCACGCCGGAGACCGTGTGGGGTTTCTATGGGCTCACGCCGGAGCAGGCGCGGGTGGGCGGCCTCAATCCCAAGATGTTCAATTCGTTCCTCGATGGATCCAAACCTGCGATCGAAAGCGCAGCGGTGTGCAACGCGACCGGCCTCACGCCCGCGCCCGATGGCCTCGCCTATCCTCCAGCCAGCATCGCCGATATTCCGGCGCTGATGCGCCCGCGCAGCGAGGGCGGCGAGCTGCATCACAAAGGGCAGGTGGAGGTGATCTCATCGGTCAGCCGCGATGGCCAACCGATCGACTATGACATTCGGTTCGGCGTCTGGGTCGTGTTCGAGGGCGACACCGAATACATCCGCCGCTGCTTCACCGAGTACGGCGTGCGCACCGATCCATCGGGACGCTATGCGTGTCTGTACAAGCGCTGGCATCTGATCGGCCTGGAAATGGGAATCTCGGTCGCATCGGTGGGCGTGCGCGGCGAGCCGACCGGGTGTCCAACCGGGTTCCGTGCGGATGCAGTGGCTACCGCCAAGCGTGCGCTCAAAGCCGGCGAGGTGCTCGACGGCGAGGGCGGCTACACCGTGGTCGGGAAGCTGATGCCGGGTGCGGCGTCGTTGCGCATCGGTGCGTTGCCACTTGGCCTCGCGCATGGTGTGAAGCTGTGCTCACCGGTTGCGGCAGGCGAGCCGGTGCGCTGGGCGGATGTGGAGGTGGACACCGCCAGCGCTGCGGTTGCGCTGCGTCGCGAAATGGAAGCGACATTCGCGGAGCGCATCGAAGGCGCATCCTCAATCGCAAGTGCGTCGGCGGCCAGCTGATGCTCGGAACTCCTTGCGCGTCCGTGGTGTCTCCGCTATAAGAGGGGAGTGTCGCTGCCAGCCAGCAGATCGGCACGGTTCATCCCGAGTGCACCGCGGCTGCGCGGCCGGGATCGCACAACAACAATATGACCAACGCAAGGAGTATCTTCTATGAGCCTGATGGGCGGATCGAACTGGGTCGCGAGCGTTCTGGTGAGTGGTGCGATAGCGATCGCGCTGCCGGGCGCCGCGCAGGCAATCGAGATCTACAAGTGGGTGGACGAAAATGGTGTCACCCACTATTCCAACATCAAGCCGGCGGGCGCCAAGGTGGAGCTCGTTCCTGACAGGGTCAGCGTCATTCCCGGAAGTCGTATCGGTGCGGAAGCCGACCGCGCGGCCGAGCGCGAGCGTGCCAGCCCGTCGCGCGGTGCTCCCCAGGACAATGCCATCCAAAATCAGGTGCAGGCGCTGATGCAGGCGCGGGCGCAACGACGCGAACAGATGCTGCGGGACTGCGCGCGCAACAACGGCGTCGACTGCGAACGCGAGGTGGATACCGAGCTGCGTGCCGAGGGATTGCAGGCAGGGGGCGTCATCCGCACGGTGCCCCCGCCGACGAGCGTATCGCCTGCACCGGCGACCACCTCGGCGACACCAGGATCATCAGGGTCAAGCTTGCGCTGAGGCGCGGGCTATCCCCAGCTGCGCACCCGTCCCGTGTCGAGATGGAGGAAGTCCGATTGCGGGTAATAACCGACGCCGCCGCGGGCAAGCGCCAGCGCGGCGTCGCGCAGCCGCGCTGTATCGAAGCCGGTCAAGCGCACGTCGACCGCACGG
>JBGQKF010000334.1:0-5193 GCA_041499435.1 Gammaproteobacteria bacterium | reverse complement strand
CTGTTTCGGCAGACGCAGCTCAACGAGTGGAGCGAAGTATTCACGCGTATCGCGACCGTGTTGGAGAATTTCCAAAGCGGGCCGTGAGGCTGCTAAACCGAACTTCAACGCAAAAGCGCAAAAGACGCAAAGGACGCAAAAAGAAAAAGCAAATAGAGCAGAGACAACTTCAGGAACAGTGCCGTGCCAGCCGATGTAACTGTCGCATCGGTCGCCCAAGTCACAAGTATCCATTGAGACCCTGGCTTGCAAATGTATCGATTTCTTTAGCGCCCTTCGCGTTCTTTGCGCTTTTGCGTTGAAGTTCGGTTTACGCTGTTAGAGGCTAGCCCCATTGCTGCGAATCACATCGCGATACCAGTAAAACGAATCCTTCGGCGTGCGCCGCTGCGTCGCGAAGTCGACGTAGATCAGGCCGAAGCGCTGCCGATAGCCCTCCGCCCACTCGAAATTGTCCATCAGGCTCCAGGCGAAATAGCCGCGCACATCCGCACCGCCGGTTCGCGCACGCGCGAGCTCGCGCAGATAGCGCTGCATGAAATCGATGCGCTGAGGATCGTGCACTTTACTGTCGAGCGCGATCCAGTCCGGCACCGAGGTCCCGTTCTCTGTGATCACGATCGGGAGCTTGTAGCGCTCGTAGTAAAAGCGCGGACCCCAGTACAATCCACCCGGCACCACGTCGAATACATCCATCAGCGTGCGCGGATGTCCCGGCGCCCTTGGCACCTGCTCGATCTTTCCACCGGCACCGGCGCGAACCGTCGCCGCTTGATAGATGTTCGCCGCGAAGAAATCCAGCGGCTGGCGAATGGTGCGCAGATCGCCTGCCGGAAATTTCGGTACGTCTTTTTCCCACGCCTTCAACTCGGCTTCGGGATAAGCGCCGAGATACATGGGCTCCATCAGCCACGCAGCCATACCCGAGAACGTGGCACGCCGCGCCGCATCGATATCCGCCGGTTGATCGGTTGCCGGCATCGCCGGCTGCAGCGCGGCTGCACAGCCGACCTGACACGACTGCTTCGAGCTTGCGCGGATCGCCTGCGTCGCCAGGCCGTGCGCCAGCAACACGTGATGCGAGATGCGCAGAATCTCGCTCCACGACAGCTTCTCACCCGGCGCATGCAGGGCGAGCTGATAGCCGAGGATGATGAAGATCTCCGGTTCGTTGAAGATCATCCAGTGGCGCACGCGATCGGAAAGTTTCTTCACCACCGTGGTCGCATAGCCTGAGAACCACTCGGAGCTCTCGTCCTTCAGCCAGCCCCCGCGCTTGTGGAGCGTCTCCGGATAATCCCAGTGGAACAAGGTGACCCACGGCTCGATGCCGGCGGCGAGCAGCGCATCCACCAGACGATCGTAGAAGTCCAGGCCAGCAGCGTTCACCGCGCCGACTCCTTCGGGCATCACGCGCGGCCACGAGATCGAGAACCGGTAAGCGCGCATCCCGAGCTCGCGCATCAACGCGACGTCGTCGCGCCAGCGGTTGACGTGATCGCAGGCGATCTCGCCCGAAGAGCCGTCACGGATCGCACCCGGGCGCTTGCAGAACGTATCCCACACCGAGAGGCCACCGCCGGCGCGCGACGCCGCGCCTTCGATCTGGTACGCGGAGGTAGCGGCACCCCATACGAAGCTGCTCCCGAAATCGCGTTGTTGCGCGAGCGCGGGTTGCATCAGCGAACCAGTGGCGGCAGCGGCGGCGCTGAGCGCGAGGAATTGCCGGCGTTCGCGCGAAGGCGGCTGGCTCGCCTGCGCGACGGTCCTGGCAGATGAGAGTTCGCTATCGCCGGCATCGATGCGTGGCTCAGAGGCTGCCGCGGCCGGTGTTCGCTCGAGCGTTGCCTCGCGAATAGTGCGATTCATTCAGCTCTCCTCGTTAGCACGCTATCTTTTTCGAGAACGCGAGCTCCGCCGCCGCACACAGGGCCTGGGCGGCGCGCACGTGACCCGCGCCAGCCGATACGCTGAGAACCAGGATGCGTTTGCGGTTCATGGATGGGCGGCTCCTGTCATCCCTCGATTGGACGCTGTGCAAGTTACCAGGAGATGAATTGTACGGTAGTGGGCTACACCCTAACGGCGCGGCTCCAGTACTCGAAGGTTTCCTCGCTCACGATGTCGTAGTGCTCGCGGTATATCTCCTCGAGGCAGGCGAACAGCGACCTCGCCTGCGCACCGCAACCCAGAAGACTGAGCGAGCGCAGGATACGCGTCAGGCGCAGGAAGTTGTGATTGAACGGGGTGAGCCACACGTCGCTGCGCTCGGGAAAACTCGGGCTGCGCCGGACCTCTGCGCCTGCAGCGGTATCGGCAAGCTCGAGCCCATAGAACCGCAACATCACCGCGAACGACTGCAGAAGGCGGGCGCGCAACGCGTCGCTTGCTCGAAACGCTGCGATGTCGGCCGGCGTCAGAATGGGGGCGTGCACATTCGCGCCGCTGCGCTCGGGCAGCGGGAACAACCACTGGATGTAGTCGTGCGTGCTGTCCAGCGCAGGCAGCGACTGCGCCTGCAGCTGTTGCAGCGAGCGACCGCGATGGTCGCTCGCCATATCGGCATAAAACTCCAGGATGCGCGACATATCAGCCCGTCTAGCGGCGTCGCCAAACGCGGCGCTTGATGCCTCTCATGGACATGCGCCGAGGTGTCTGCCGCGCTGGCGTTCCGACATCGTCATGTTCTTGCCACCCATGTTCATGGTGATCACTCCGCGGTAACTCGCGCTCGTGAGATCGAAAGCGCCGGTCGCAGACGGTGCGTTGGGTCCCGGGCACTCGATGCGATATAGCGCACGACCTGCGGAGAGGGCGTAGTCCTGCAGCGGGCAGGCTCTGATGGGGTTCTCGCCGAGATCTCCGAACGCGCTGCCGGTGCGCAGATCTTCAGGGGTGATGCACCGGCGAAAGGTCGAAGGACCGATTCCGGTCGCGACCACATTCGGCAATTCCAGCGTGTACGTCACCTCGTAGAGCCCCGGCTGCAGCGGCGCCGGGTCGGCGCTCGCGAGCGAAGGCCAGAGACACGCCGCAAGCAGCAGGATGCGAGTTGTCATCATGTGTCGGGATGCGCTGCCTTCACCTTAGCGCGGATGAACGCCAAAGCGGACGCCGGTACACCATCGGTGGGCAACGTCACGAAGTAGCTCTTGGAGAGCAGCAGCAGCCACAGCTCGGGAAATTCCCAGACTTCGACGATCAGCGCCCACGGAATGGTTGCGGTACCGAGCTCGGATGCAACTGAGAGCTCCATGTCGTTCAACGTGACGCGGGACATCGGCACCTGCATGCGCCGGATACGCGCCACCGTGCTGCGCCAGTGGGCGGCATACGCAGCCAGCACCCCGGCCGGAACCAGCACCACCACTGCCGCCACAAAGCCCACCCACCATGAGCGATTCCCATTCCACACCAGCCAGCACAGGTAGCCGGTCAATGCCGCCAATGCAAGACAGAATTTGAGGTCGAACCACTCGCGCAGGCGCCGCCGCAGGAAGCGTCGGACGGCCTGACGTCCGACCTCTTCGGAATAGCGCGCTACGAAATCGTGAACGATGCCTTAAGCTCCCGGCGATCCAGCGATCCGCTACTGCGCATCGCGATGATATCGACCGTATCCATGTAAGCGGTCTGACACCGGCGTCTACCTCACGCGACAGCGTAGCGCTTGAACACACTGCGGTCGAACTCGAGCCCGAGTCCCGGTTTGGAGGGCACCGTCAGCTGACCGCGAACTGGCGCGGGCGCCTCCTCGAACAATTGCATCGACCACGGCATGTATTCGACGGTGAGTCCGTTGGGCGCCGCTGCGATCAGATGCACATGGATCTCCGGCAGCAGATGACTCACCACCGGTAGATTGAACGCCTCTGCCATCCCGGCTACTTTCATCCAGCTCGCGATGCCGCCCACGCGCAGCAGATCGATCATGACGATGTCCACCGAGCGCGCCTCGAGCATCTGCCGGAAAGGCGTGATGCCGTACACGTACTCGCCGCCGGCCACAGGGGTGGCGAGCGCATCCGATACGCGCGCAAGGCCCTGGAAGTCATCGTGTGCGGTGACGTCTTCCCACCAGTAGAAGTGGACGTCCTCGAGCCGGCGGCCGATGTCGATCGCCTGATGCACGCTCCAGCGCTGATTGATATCGCACATGAGATCGACAGCGGGACCGATCGCCTCGCGCACCAGGCGTGCGCGCTCGACCTCGCGAGCCGGTGAGCTCTCTCCGGGCAGCGCAAGCTGCATCTTCATCTGCCTGAAGCCTTTCGCCACCAGCACGGGCGCTGCCTTCACCACGTGCTCCAGCTCGAACGTGCGCATCAGCGCTCCGCTCGCATAAGTCGGTACGTTCTCACGCAGGCCGCCGAGCAGGCTCGCCACCGATTGGCCCAGCGCTTTGCCCTTGATGTCCCACAGGGCCATGTCGATCGCTGAGAACGCGAGCATGAAGATGCCACCGGGTCCAGCTGAGCCGGCGGCTGCTTCGCGCAGCTTGCGGCCTACCGCCTCCACCCGCAGCGGATCCTCGCCAATCGTGAGGCTGCCGAGCTGCTCCACCGCGCACTTGAGCGAAGCCGTCAGAGCCGCACCGAAGAAAGTAATGCCAACACCGTGAATGCCCTCGTCGGTATCGATCTGCACCGTCACGAACTCGCGGTAGGGTCCGCCGAACGCAGGGCCGTTGGCGAGCGGCTCGTCGGCTGGCAACTGCACGATATGCACTTCGGTGCGGGAGATCTTCATGGCAAGAACATCCTTGGGCGGGAAAGGCGCGTCATTGTAGCTCGGACCCGGTGCCGGCGCGCCGGAGGCCGGAAACGAGCGGCGAGTGACGCGAACCCACGGGCTCAGGGGGCCTCAAGCTTTCCTGCCTCAGGTCGATATGTTCGAGACGGACTTCATATGGCGCGCTCCCGCCGGCTCTCACCATGGGCACCCTGCAAAGCGAAGCAATCCAGGCCATCCGTGACCTCGCGGGCGACACACCGGACCTGCTCGGGCAGATCGTGCAGCTCTATCTCGAGTCCGCGCCTGCACTGCTGGCGCAGCTCGAGGCGGGATTGGCAGCCGCGGACCTCGACAGCGTTGGCAACGCCGCCCATTCGCTCAAATCGAGCAGCGCCAACCTCGGCGCAATCGAGCTGTCCAAGATGTGCAGCAAGCTCGAAGCGGCCGCCCGCGCAGGGG
>JBGQKF010000333.1:0-5194 GCA_041499435.1 Gammaproteobacteria bacterium | reverse complement strand
CCGAACGCAAAGCCCAGCAGGGGCACACCACCCACCGCACCCTGCTCGATCACCCAGGTCACCTGTCCGTGCAATCCCTCCTCGAGCAGAATGCGCGGCACGTTGGCCGAGATGCCGAAGCCGAGATTGACCGCCATGCCGTCTGCCAGCTCCAGTGCTGCGCGCCGCGCAATCACTTTCTCCGGACCGAATGTCTGGAATTCGAAGATGCTCTCCGGCTGCGCGATCTCGCCGCTGATGGCCGGGTCATAGACGGTCTGCGTCGTTTGCCATTGCTCGGGGTCGATCACGATGTGATCGACCAGCGTGCCCGGCACATGCACGTGCTGCGGGTTGATGGAGCCGGCACGCACCACGCGTTTGACTTGCGCGATCACCAGCCCGCCGTTGTTGCGTGCGGCGAGCGCCTGATCCAGCGCACCGAGGAAGGCGCCTTCGTGCTCGAAGGACAGATTGCCGCGCTCGTCCGCGGTGGTGGCGCGGATGATCGCCACACGCGGGGTGATGGTGGGGAAGAACAGCCACTCGTCGTCGGCGAACTGCACTTTGCGTACGATGGGCTCGGCAGCGGCGCGCGCATTCATCGCGCAGCCTTGCAGATCGGGATCGACGAACGTGCCCAAGCCGACTTTGGTGAGCACGCCCGGACGCTTGGCGGCGGCATCGCGCGACAGGTCGAACAGGATACCGCTCGGCACGTTGTACGCCGCGATCTCGTTCTCGACGATGAGCCGCCAGATTTCCGGCATCGGCAGAGACGATGGTCCGCTCGGATAGGATCCCGCGAGCACCTTGCGGATCATACCGGGCTGCGCGAGATGCTCGATGCCGTGAATGCCATAAAGATCTCCGGCGGCGATGGGATGCAACAGCGTGAGACCACGCGGATGCTCTTCTGCAGCGAAGCGGGCGCCGAGTGCCGCCAGCACCTTGTCGGGACAATTGAGCCCGCTCGAGGAGCTTATTGTGATGACATCGCCATCACCGACCAGGCGGGCGGCTGCTTCGGCGGAGACGATCTTGTGCATCGGCTTGCGGATCCTTAGTACGAAATGGATATGCGCTGTCCGGTACGCGCCGATTCCAAAACGGCGAGCGCGGTGGCGAGTGACCGGACGCCGTCTTCGCCCGTGGCCGCAGGCTCACCTTCACCTCGCACGGCCGCGTTGAACGCGGCCAGTGAGCGCGCATACAAGTTCTCGTGCTCCACGGCAATCTCGCGCTCTCCGCCGGCACCTCGCAGTAATACCTGGCCTATCGGGCGTTGCGTCATCACGTCGCGCGCAACGATCGAGCCCTCGGTACCATGGATCTCGATGCCGGTTCCTGCGTGCTTCACGGTGAAGGCATCATGCAGCAGTGCCAGAACGTCGTTGGAGAAGCGCAGGACCGCCATCGAGCCATCCTCGAGATCCCCGGCCGCGAGGTCGGTCTGCTGCGCAAGCGCCACGGCTTCCACCGGCTCGGCGTCGAGGAGAAAGCGCAGCGTGTCGGCATCGTGCACCGTGATATCGAGAATCACGCCCCCGCCTGCTTCCGGCTTGTTCAGGCGCCACCCCTGCAAATGGGGCGGCAGATAAACCGCATGGAATACGCGCGCGAAGAGCGGCTTGCCGATTGCGCCCGACTGAATGAGCTCGCGGATCTTGCGGTGCGTGCCGGCGTTACGCAGATGGTGGTTGGTGCCCATCACGACACCGGCTTTGGCGCAGGCGGCAACCATCTCGCGCGCATCGGCGACCGTGAGAGCGAGCGGCTTTTCGCAGAGGACATGCTTGCCGGCGGCGGCCGCAGCGAGCGTCTGCGCCTTGTGCAGCTCGTTGGTGGTGCTGATGTATACCGCACCCACATCGGCATCGGCCAGCAAGGCGTCGAGCGAGCTGTACGACTTGGGGATCGCGTTGTCCTTCGCGTACTGCCGGGCGCGCGCCGGGTCGCTGCTCATCACCGCCAGCACCTGATTGCCGGGCTGCGCGCGGATCGCGCCGATCATCCATTCGCGGGCGATGGTGCTCGCGCCGATCAGCCCCCACCCCAACGCCTGGCCCATTCGGCTTCTCCGGTTGCGTTCCACAGCGATTGTGACTTATGATTTTGGAACGTTCCAAAACGCGTATTATTGGAACGTTCCAAACGGATGTCAATAGGCATCGGCCCATTCATCTTCAAAGGGCGCATAGCACCATGGCGGGCAAACGCAAGGCCGTGAAACCGGGCTCAGTCACCATCACCGACCTTGCGCGCGAGGCTGGCGTCTCGAAGTCGACCGTGTCGCTCGTGCTGCAGGACAGTCCCTTGATCCGGCCGCAGACCGCCGGACGGGTGCGCGAGGCGGCGCAGCGGCTGGGCTACGTGTACAACCGCCGCGCCGCCGAGTTGCGTCGGCAGTCCTCCAACATCATCGGTGTGGTGATCAACGATCTCACCAATCCCTTCTTTGCCGAGTTGCTGGTGGGCATGGAGCGCAGGCTGGTGGAAGCGGGCTATGTGTGTCTGATGGCGCACACCGACGAGCGGCTCGATCTGCAGGACAAGGTGCTCGCCTCGATGCGCGAGCATCACGCGGCCGGGATCATTCTGTGCCCGGTGTTCGAGACGCCCGAGTCGGTGCCGGAGGCAGTGGAGCGCTCGGGCATTCCGTTGCTGGTGGTGGTACGCCCGTTCTCCAACGGCCGCTTCGACTTCGCCGGTGCGGACAACGAGGCCGGGACACGGCTCGCCACCGAGCATCTGATTGCGCTAGGGCACCGGCGTATCGCCTTTCTCGGACGTGCGGGGGCGGGTCCGGTCTACGAACGGCGACTGGCTGGTTACAACCGCGCGATGAAGAAGCACAAGCTCGCGATCGATCCGCAGTGGCTGATCAATGTCCCACCGACGCGGGCCGGCGGGCGCGACGGCATTCGACAGGCGCTCGCGTTGCGCAACCCGCCGGAAGCTGCGGTCTGCTACAACGACGTCGTGGCGTTCGGTGCGTTGAGCGGGCTTGGAGAGCGAGGTCTGATGGCTGGCCGCGATTTCTCTCTGATTGGATTCGATGGCGTGGCGGCGACCGAGCACAGCAATCCGCCCTTGTCGACCATCGACGTCGAGCCCGGGCGGTTGGGGAAAGCTGCCGCGGAAATCCTGCTCAGGCGCATCGCCAAGCCCGACAGTCTCGCGGTATGGTATCTCGCCGCTCCGTACTTGATCGTGCGGCAATCGTCGCTCAAGCAGAATCTCAACGCAAAGGCGCAAAGAACGCAGAGGACGCAAGTAAAAAACGCGAGGAGACCGAAAGCGACGGTTTGATCGCTCATCTTGTGGACTCCTTCCCTCGCGCAGCGGGGGCATGCGCGTTAACTTAACCATTCCTCCCACTAAGCTAGCGCCGATACGTAGCGGGGGGAGGGCAGGGGAGGGGGCGGCTAACGTAATGGCGGAAAGACCAGGAGATCACGAATGAACGAACATCAACAGCTTCTCGCCACGCTGCTCGAGCATGAGCAGGAGCTTCAGTTCACCGAGTTCAGCAATGAAACCGCGCTGTCGCTCGGACTCGCGCTGGTCGACGCGGCCAAACGCGCCAGCAAAGCGATCACCATCGACATCTGCCGCAACGGCCAGCAGCTGTTCCACTTTGCGATGCCTGGAACTTCGGCCGACAATGACGTGTGGATCCGGCGGAAGAACAACGTCGTGAACCGCTACGGTCACAGCTCCTTTTATGTCGGGACGGATTTCCGTGCACGAGGAAAGAACTTCGACATCGATGCACGGCTCGACCCGGATCAGTACGCAGCGCACGGCGGAGCGTTTCCCTTGATCGTGCGCGGGGCCGGTGCGATCGGAACGATCACCGTCTCGGGTCTGCCTCAGGCGGAAGATCACGAGTTCCTCGTGCGTGAGATTCGCGCGTTCCTGAGCGGTCCAAGATGAGGCGGATCACCGCCCGGACGGCGTGACACGCGCGGGATTTTGAGATAGGTTCTGGTCACGCCCTTGTACTGTGGAGTCCACGCATACCATGAAAGAGCTACTCGAGCAGACGGTCCTGATCACAGACTACGCGTGGGCCGACCTGGAGATTGAACGGCAGATCATCGAAGGTGCGGGCTTTCGACTTGCGGCCGGGCCCTCGAGTCCTGCACCGGCTGAAACCATTGCGGAGATGGTGCGCGAACACCAACCGGCCGCGATCCTCACGTGCTGGGCACAGGTATCGGCGGATGCCATTGCGGCGAGCCCCAACCTGCGGATCGTTGCGCGCCTGGGCATCGGTCTGGACAACATCGCGGTCGACGAGGCCACTCGCCGAGGTGTGTGGGTCACAAACGTTCCGGCCTACTGCCTGGAGGAAGTTTCCGATCATGCTGTTGCGATGATTCTGGCGTGGTCGCGCGGACTGCTGCATTTCGACCGCGAAGTAAAGGCGGGGCGATGGGAGCCCGCCACTGCCAAGCTGCGTCGAGTCAGCACCATCACCTGCGGCATCGTGGGGTATGGCCGCATCGGCCAGCGCACCGCGCACAAACTGAGAGCGGGTTTCGGTGTGCGCGTGCTCGCCCATGATGCGCTTCCGCGTTCGGCCGATGCTTCAGTGGAATTTGTACCGCTCGATGAGTTGCTTTCGCGCTCAGATGTCGTCGTCGTACATGTGCCCTTCACCGTGGAGACCAGGCACCTGATCAACCGGCACCGCCTGGCCTTGATGCGTCCCGGTGCATTTCTCGTAAACGTGAGCCGTGGGGCAATCGTCGACACCGACGCGTTGATCGAGGCGTTGCAGAGCGGTCACTTGTCCGGAGCAGGGCTCGACGTGCTCGACAACGAGCCAGTGGTGCCGGCCGCGCTGGCGGCGCGATCCGATGTGATTCTAACGCCGCACGTGGCCTTCTCGTCCGACGCGTCCCTTGTCGAGCTTAGGCATAGTGCCTGCCAAGAGGTCGTGCGTGTGCTGCGCGGCGAACAGCCGCTCGAAGCTCGCAACGCGCCCTCGCTTCGCACGCTGTAGTCGATGTCGTGATCAACAGCATTGCCTGACCGCCGAAAAAACGCACCGCCTTCGATTGCGTGCCGCCACCCGTTTCGATAGCGCTTGCTCTTGGCTCGCGACTGCGAGTAGAGTTGTATGCAATATTGCTGCGGCACCCCTTTGGGTATGTCGTAGACACTACCCGGGACCCATTGCTAGCCTGGATAATTCATGAAGTGG
>JBGQKF010000332.1:0-5197 GCA_041499435.1 Gammaproteobacteria bacterium | reverse complement strand
CGGGCACGCTCGAGCTGCGTATTCACGACGGCAACCGTCGCGACACCTTCTTTGGCGAGCTTGTCTCTCGCCACGTCGAGGCGGGCGATATGCCGCCGGCAGAACGGGCAATGCAGCCCGCGGAACAGGCCAACCATGACGGCAGTCCTTCCGCGATAATCATCGAGCGAAAGGATACCCTCGCGATTGACTGAGGGCAGATGGAAATTCGGCGCGGCGTCGCCGGCGCGCAGCGGATGAGCAGGCACGGGTGTCATGTCTGTGGTCTCCTGTCGGCTATGTAGTCCAGCCTTGATAACGCACGAGGAACCGATGCTTGCTCGTGTTCCTTCACCGCCTCACGGCCTTGGCCGCCGCAATCATCTCATCTTCTCCCGGCATGCTGCACAGCTCATCCGGGCCGCCTTGCGCCTCGACAAACGACCAGCGGATCACGCCGTTCGCATCGATCAGGAACTGACTGTTGAGCTGCGTCCCATGAGCGGCGAACATCTGCTGGTCGACGTCGGTCATCTCAAAGCCGTCTTGCTTGTTCAGCACCTCGGAGGCGGCCATAAGGCCCATCTTCTGCGGCAGCTCGCCGGTCGGATTGATCGAGAGCGACATCAACTGCGCCATCGTGCCGGTCTTCGGCCACTGCAATTCCAGAGGGTCGGCGGTATCCGGGAGAATCACCACCTTGGAAACGCCAAAGGCACGATGCGTCTGCACCTCCGGATCACTGGCCAATTCCACGCGCGTGGGGCGATAGCGAAAATACTGCCGCGCGCGTTCGAGTTGCGTGTTCACGATCGCCAGCGTCGCGATGCCTTCCTCCGCGAGCTTGTCTTTAGCGACGGCCATGCGCGCGATGTGCCGGCGACAGAAGGGACAGTGCAGGCCCTTGAAGAGCCCGACCATGACCGCGGACTTCCCGCGATAGTCCTCGAGCGATACCAAGCCATCGCGGTTCACGGCAGGCAGTCGGAAGCTCGGTGCGGCGTCGCCGGGCTGCAGCGGGTGGTCGGGAATAGCGGTCATCGCTCAAGTCCTCTCTCTCGTCACGCGAGATACGGCAGCACCATCAGTGAGTCGAGGTCGACGCCAGCACGCTCACATGTCTCCTTCGCTTTGCGCATGTAGTGCTCGGCCTGCTCCGGTTCGTCTAGATCCAGATAGAGCGTCGCAAGTCCGTCGTAGCAGGGGAAGAGCAACTGCGGTTCCCCGGTCTCCTCGGCCAGCGCCATGGCTTCGGAATAGTAACCCAACGCGTCCTCGTGTTGTCCGTGGCATTGATGAATCTGTCCGAGAACCACGAGCGACACGGTCAGATGGTCCAGGTGACCCACCCGCCGGTCGATCTCGATCGCCGTCTTCGCAGCACCGACGCCGCGCTCTTCACAGCGGTTGGTGAGCTCGCAGTAAGCGACCGCCAGGTTGGTATAGAGCCGCGACTGCAGCCCGAGATCGCCGATGCGCTTGGCGGTTTCGAGGCCGCGCTCGCACGCTGCGATGGCTCCCGGCGGGTTCTGCGAGCTGTAGAGAACGCCGAGATTGGCCAGCCCCCGGCACTCGGCCTGCAGCAGCCCGGCGTCACGAGCGACGCTGACGCTGCGCTCCAGGTGAAGCACGGCTTCGCTCACGCGGTCGAGCCGCGCCAGCGCCACGCCCTGAGTATTCAGCGCAGTCGAGATCGCGCTCGCGATGGCGCGTCGCTGCTCTTCGCTGGCCGTCTCACTCACCGCCGCGATCCGCTCCGCCTGTGCCAGCGCGTGCTGCGTCCACTGCAAGGCGCCGAGGTTGTCGCCGCTGCGATACGCAATATGGCCCATCTCCTGGTAGAGCTGCGCGCACTCGATGTGCTCGAGGTCTTCTCCGGCGAGCGCGAGCCCTTCCTGCACACAGCGCTTCGCCTCCGCTCGCTCGCCGGCCGACCAGTGCAGGGCGGCCATCTTGCGCAGGACGCGTGCTTCCGAGATGCGATCGCCGGCACGTGCATGACCCTCACGGATGGCGTTGAGATGATTCAACGCCGCACTGCGCTCGCCTACCGGTGCCAGCACATCGCTCAGTAGCTCGCGCACGGCGAGCCGTTCGGCTGCGCAGTCGCTGCAGCCGTCGAGCGTTTCCAGTGCGAGCTGATAGTTGCGGATTGCATCTGCATTGGCGTAAATCGAGGCCGCCCAGTTGCCGGCCTTCATCAGATAGCGCGCGCCCCTGGGCTTGTCGCTGCTCAGGCGGAAGTGATGACCCAGAGCCTGCAGCTCCTCGACGCGCTGCGGCCCCCCTGCCCACTGCGATTCGAGCGTTTCGCCGATCCGCATGTGCAGATCGGTGCGGCGCCGTGCCAGCAGGTTCTGATAGGCGACCTCCTGGAACAATCCGTGACGAAAGCGATACGTCGTCTCCTGGTTCGCGCTGGCGCGGGACGGGGCACCGACATCCGACAACAGTCCCGCGCCGACCAGAGCCGCGAGCGCTTCGTCGAGCGTCACAGGGTCGCTCGCCACCTGGCGCAGCAGCGGCTCCGTGAACACGGGACCGATCACTGCGGCCTCCTGAATCGCCTGGCGCGCACGCGGCGGCAGGCGATCGATGCGCGCGAGCAGGAGACCGTGGATGCTGAGCGGCACCTGCACGCCGCCGGCTCGCGTGGAGTAGGTCCAGTTTCCCTGGTCCTGAACCAGCACGCCGTCGGCGATCAGCGCCCGCACCATTTCTTCGATGAACAGCGGATTGCCACCGGCGTGCTCGACGATGCGCACGCGCAGCTCGTCCGGAAGCTGTTGCGTCGACGAACCGAACAAGGTATCGAGGAGCAGCGTGCTGTGGTCGGAAGACAGCGGCTCGAGCCGGAGCACGGTGTGTGCCGTGTATTCGGCCGAGAAGGCCTCCAGCTCGGCGGTGGGGCGATGCGACACGAGCAGCATGAATTGCCGGTCCGGCAGCCGATCGACGAGGTAGCGCAGCAGCTCGATCGATGCGGCGTCGGTCCAGTGCAGATCCTCGACCAGGAGCAGCAAGGGGCTGTGATCCAACCGGCGCCGGATGACGGCTTCCGCGGCCAGGAAGATCTGCTGCTTGAGCTGCTCGGGCTCGAGGTGACGTGTGCGTGTTTCGTCCGTCTCCAGACCGAGCACGTAACCGAGAAATGCCAAGATGCGCTGCGTCTCTTGCTCGTCAGCGTCCATCGAGGCGAGCGCGGCAGCGATCTTCCGTCGCGCCGTCTCCGGCGAATCATCCGGGGCCATGCCATAGGCATCGCGCAGCAGCGCCGCCGGGACGCCATAAGTGCTCTCGCCCACCGAAGAGCACTGGGCGTTGCGCACCGCTACGGTGGCAAGCCGCCCGGTCGTGCGCAGCCGGTCCAGAAATTCCGCGAGCAGACGGCTCTTGCCGGCGCCCGCTTCGCCGGCGATGCGGACCAGTTGCGTTCGCCCTTGCAGCATGCGGTCGAACGCGTCGATAAGCACGCTCAACTCATGGTCTCTTCCCACCAGGGGCGTGGCGAGCCCATGCGCTTGCAGCCCGCGCGCTGACAGCGGTGCCGACAGCGCATCTTCCACGCGGTAGATGGAAATCGCTGCCGTCTTGCCTTTGAGCGCGACCTCGCCCAGGGCCGCGAACTTGAACGCGTGTTGGGTGAGGAGATAGGTCGACTGACTGACGAGAATTTCCCCGGGGCCGGCGCTGCTTTGAATGCGGGCCGCCACATTGACCGTGTCGCCGGTGACAGCGTAGGCGGCGTCATGGTTGGTGCCGATGTGGCCGGCGACCACCGGGCCGGTGTTGATGCCGATGTGCAGTGTCAGCGGCTGGTGCAGGCGTTGCATCCATTTACCGCTGAGGATGGTGATTCTTTCGTGCATGGAGAGCGCTGCGCGGATCGCTCGCTCTGGATCCTCGTCGTGCGCCACGGGGGCGCCGAAGACCGCCATGACCGCGTCGCCGACGTACTTCTCCACGAAGCCTTCGAAGCGCTGGATCGTCTCCGACATTTCCTTGAAGAGATCGCTTTGCAACGCGCGCACGTCCTCGGGGTCGAGGCGCTCGCTCAGCGTCGTGAAGCCGGAGAGATCGGCGAACAGTACGGTGACCGGACGGCGGTCGGTTTCTCTTTCAGTGGGCGGGGTGGCGCTGGAAGCCGGTTGCGGTGAGGGCGCAGCGGTCGTTGTCTCGGTGACCGAAGCTGATGACGGAAGCCGCTGTCCACACTTCGGGCAGAACGCGAAGTCCGGGGGCGCTTGGAAGCCGCAGCCCGTGCATGCCAGGTTCATCGGGTACGTAATCAAGGCTCGTGTCGGCACATGCTGCGGCTCCCACGAGCATCCGCGAGCATTGATTGCCCATCGACCCGAGTAGAAGGGACGAAGGGGATGAGCACATCAACACCCGCTCGCCCCATCCCCCGCCCGCCCTCCCCGTAGAATGGGGAGGAACCCTGCTTTACGCCTTGCGCCTTACAGCTCCGCTGGCTATTTCTTCTTGCCCGTCCCGGTTGCCCGGGCCTGCGTTGACGCGAACGGCGACACCGGCAGGGGGTTCTTCGGCTTCGGCTGCTTGGGTTTTTTCGCTTCCTTGTTGCTTCTCAGTTGTCCTTTGGCCACTTTGCATTCTCCTGGAGAAAATGTGGGCGGTCGGCCCGATCCAGTTGCCGGACGACGATGCGGTTCGTCGATCGAGCCGAAACGCTGTCCGAAAGGCAAGCTCTGGAAGTTGGAAGTGTGAGCGCTACCGCGCCGGTGTCAAGAGGTACGACGCGAAATTGTTCGACGCTCGGCGCGCATTGCGATCGGTGAAGTTCGCGATCACGTCCGCCGGCTGAGCTCCTGGCGCGGTGGCGAACGACTGTATCGGTCCCCGGCCCGGCTTGATGAGGCGGTTGCCAACGCGATGGTCTCCGGGCGATGCGACATCATTACGCGCCCCGCCTGGCTCGCGTGCACACTCGCAAACACGCGTATGCTTTCCCGCATGGCGCAGCTTCGCACCATTCTCATGGCATTGTTGCTGGGCCTCGCCGCCCGGGCGATGGCCATCGGACCGCGGCCGGCCGAAGTGCCGGACACGTTGGAACAGCGGCTGCTGGCCTGTGCCGCATGCCACGGCAAGCAGGGCGAAGGCACGCAGAAGAACGAAGTCTATCCGCGCCTGGCGGGCAAGCCCGACGGCTATCTCTATAATCAACTCATCAATTTCCGCGAAGGCCGGCGCCGCT
>JBGQKF010000331.1:0-5203 GCA_041499435.1 Gammaproteobacteria bacterium | reverse complement strand
GCTCCCGATCATGGTTGGGTGCGCCCATGAATTGAGCGACACAGATCGCAGCCCGGCTCGCCAATACGGCCTCGTCCGTCCTCCCCTTGGCGGTGCTCCCGGTTACCCAGCCACCCCAGGCAAAGCCGACGATCATCGCGACCGCTGCCCCGCCTATAAAACCCCAGGCTCCATACTTGGCCTTCACTGAAAGTTGTTGATTCATGGTAAGTACCTCCAACTACCGCGTCAATTCGCGTTGTGATGGATGATTTCGGATGGCTGAGGCGCTCGTCAGCAAGTTTCACGGGCTCGGACCGACGGGCGCACTAACCCTTGCTGCATCTTCCACCTTTTGCGCCAGACACTCTGTTCATTACCGAACATAGGGGGATATTTCTAGTGAGGGCAGTCCTGCGGCGGGGCGCACCCGAGCCCAAGTCTCTGAGGTCGAGGACACCTTCGCCAGTACGGACCAGCAAAAGAATTCTCCTGAATGTATGGACTCTTGTCACACATGCGAGTAACTTAGGTCAGGCTCACCGGGTTGCAGCCTGGAGGACAAGGCTAGCAATACCATTACCACCATTGCCTTCCTCGAACCTGCGCCTGATTCAGGCGCTGCAACCTGGGCTGAGCAGAACCAAGCGATCTCCGCCGACTGGTTACTGTGTGACCGGCCCCTGGCTCCTCTAGATTGCCGTCGACTACGGCGACTCCAGCCCCCAGCATGCGTTGACCGCCCCTGCGCCGTGACGAGAAGATCTCGTGAAGAGCGCCGGGTGTGGTGTATTTCCACATCGGGCCGGTATCCGCTTCAGGCATGGCTCGCGATGGAATCACCGCAATCGAGCAGGCCGGTCATAGCAGGCCGGCCAGGAGATCCGCATGAACGTTCGTACAATCACACGTTTTATTCTTGCACTTGTTTTGATGGCGTCGGCAGTCAGTACCTATGCGGTAGAGCAGTCCGGACAGGGCTATCCCTATACCGGCCCGGATGCACCTGTGATGACCACTGGCTGAACACTGGAGTCAGGCAGTTCGGATGCCACAGCAAAGTTAAGGCAACGAGGAAGTACCTGTTAGCCTGAGTGCTTCAATTCGATCAGTCAAAAGGAGATAGCTTCATGAACATCCGACCTTGCATGACCGCGTGATCGTCGCGAAACATCCGCAAGCAGATCGATGAAGCCATTAGCACTATCTGCTGATGGCTACCTCAGAACTGAGAGACAACGGTGAAGAAGCACGATCGCGAGTCCATCATTTCTCTACCGATGCGCCAGCGCGCGTGTTGGAACCGACGCACGTTCGTCAAGAGCCTGGGCACGATCGCGGCGGCTTCGGCGCTGCTCGGGTATGACGTCATACCAGCGGCAGCGGAGCCACCCCCGGAGACGACCAAGCTCCGGCTTGTGCACGCGCCGGCCATTTGCCTTGCGCCCCAGTATGTCGCCCGTGTACTACTTCAGCAGGAGGGCTTCACTGACATTCAGTACATTGAAGTGAACAGCACGACCCCGGAGAGGCCAGTCGCCTCTGGCGAGGCGGACATATCGATGTCGGCCGCCCCCGCCTTGGTCGCAACTATAGATGCCAGCGACTCGCTTCTCGTTCTGGCGGGCGTGCACCTTGGCTGCTACGAGCTATTCGGGACTGGCGGCGTGCGCGCTGTTCGTGACCTCAAGGGCAAGACCGTTGCGGTATCTGCGATGGGCTCTGCGGAGCATGTGTTCTTGTCCAGCATGGCGGCCTACGTCGGATTGGATCCGCGCAGAGACATCAACTGGGTGGTACACGCGTCCTCTGACGCAATGGGACTTCTAGCAGAGGCCAAGATTGACGCCTATCTGGCCTTTCCGCCTGAGCCCCAGGAGCTGAGGGCAAACAAGGTCGCGTACGTGGTGGTCAACACAGCGACCGACAAACCGTGGTCTCAATATTTCTGCTGCATGCTGGCGGGTAACCGTGAGTTTGTGCGCAAAAATCCTGTAGCGACCAAGCGGGTGGTGCGGGCGTTTCTGAAGGCGGCTGACCTGTGCGCGGAAAAACCGGAATGGGTGGCGCGATTCATCGTGGACAAAGGCTTCACCAAGAACTATGAGTACGCACTCGAGACACTCAAGGATGTGTCGTACAACGCTTGGCGCACGTATGACCCCGACAGTACGATACGCTTTCACGCCTTGCGTCTGTACGAGGCGGGAATGATCAAATCAAATCCGCAGAAAATTATTGCGCGCGGCACCGATTGGCGCTGCCTGAACGAATTGAAGAACGAACTCAAGGCCTGAGCGGCCGGATCGAAGAACATCAGATGAAGCAAACAAGATCTTGACCCCGTCCCTGCTCTGACCCGTCTCTGTGCTCGCGCTCAATGCCTACTCCCTGGCGCCGCGGGCGAGCAGCTCGCGCGCGATGATGCTGCGCTGGATTTGATTGGTGCCTTCGTAGATCTGCGTGATCTTGGCGTCACGATACAGGCGCTCCACCTCGAACCCTTGTATATAGCCGCTGCCGCCGAAGATCTGCACAGCGTTCGCCGTGTGTTCCACTGCAACGTCGGCGGCAAAGCATTTCGCCATGGAGCATGCCGCAGTCGCGCGCTGATCGGCGTCAAGGCGCATCGCCGCGTCGTGCACCAGCAGGCGTGCGGCCTGAGTATCCTTGGCCATGTCCGCGAGCATCCATTGCAGGCCCTGGTTGTCGCTGATCGGCTTGCCGAACTGGCGCCGCGTCTGCGCATAGTCGAGCGCAGCCTCGAGGGCCGCCTGCGCAATGCCCACGGCCAGGGCCCCGATCCCGACTCGGCCCTTGTCCAGCACGCCCATCATGATATGAAAGCCGCGATTCTGCGCGCCGAGCAACGCGTCCGCAGGCAATGCGACATTGTCGAAGTGCAGCGCGCCGACCTGCGATGCGCGCTGACCCATCTTGTGCTCCTTCGCGCCGCGCTCGACGCCGGATGAAGCGCAATCGACGATGAAGATGCTCATGCCGCGCTTGCCGGCCTCCTTGTCGGTGCGCGCCAGCACGAACGCGAAATCCGCAACCGGGGCGTTGTGGATCCACAGCTTGGTGCCGCTCAGGCGCCAGCCGTCCGCCGCAGCGACAGCGGTGGTCTTGATGCCGGCGACATCGCTGCCGGCCTCCGCCTCGGTTATGCAATACGCTGCGCGCTTTTGCGCGCGCAAGATCGGCCGCCAGTAGCGCTCCTGCTGCTGCGCCGTCCCGTGGCTGCTCAGCAAAGTGCCGATGAGCTCCACCAGACCGCACTGATCGGCAATGGATGCGTAGCCGCGCGACAGCTCTTCCATCACAATGGCATAGGCGCGCACGTCCAGACCCGAGCCGCCGAGACGCTCCGGCACGGTGATGCCGAACAGGCCCAGCTCGCTCATCTGCGCATAGATTTCGGCGGGAAAGCGCTCCTCCCGATCGAGCGCAGCCGCGAGCGGCTTGATCACGGAATCGGCAAAGCGGCGGGTCGTCTCCTGGACCTGCCGGTGCGTGTCGGAGAGCAGCATGCGAGCGATCGTTGCCGGTAAGGTTTTGGGGCAGCGCCATTCTGCAGCATTTGGGCAGGGCTCGCCCAGCGCGAGCCGCAGGAGCTTTATCGCTTCTCGAGGATATCGAGTGTCAACGGATCAGGCTCCGCCGAAGTACTTGAGAAGGGCAGCTCGAAAAATCGCGTTGTCGTTCCACCGGGCGAGCGGCTGCGCTTGGACCCGCCCAGCGGCGGTGGTTTCGGTAATCCGCACGAGCGCGACTCGGAGAAGGTCAAAGCCGATGTCAGGGACGAGCTGGTTTCGGCTGAGGAAGCGGAGAGGGCGTATGGTGTACGCTTAATTGAAGGTGACAAACACTTAAGGAGGCCGGTATGGACTACCACATCGTCTCGGCTGACGATCACATCGATCTCCAGTGGCTGCCAAAAGACCTCTGGCAGAAGCGCGTGCCGGCGCAGTGGCGGGAGCGTTGTCCGAAGGTAGTCGACACGCCCGAGGGTCCGTACTGGGTCTGCGGCGACGAGCGGTGGGATCCATGGGGTGGTCGCAAGGGTGCGGCCGGCGCGATGGGCGGGCGGCGCCTTGCACTCGAGCGCGGCGGTGTACTCGAGCCCGGCGTCCTGCGGCCCACCACGACCGCACTGCGGCTGGCCGACATGGACCGCGACGGCGTGGACGCCACTGTCATGTACGGCCCCATCGTGCCGCTGCTGATCGCGGATCCCGCGTTGCGCAAGGTATGCTATCGCGCTTACAACGACTGGCTCGCAGAGTTCTGCGCCACTGCACCCGAGCGCTTGATCGGCGTCGGCTTGATCCCGATCGACGGCGCACAGGACGCAGCGGAAGAAGTGCACCACCTCAAGCGGATCGGCCTGCGTACCTGCATGCTGCTGGCCGCGCGCGTGGAGACGCCCCTGTGGGACGCGATGTGGGAGCCGCTATGGCAGGCGGCGGCCGAGACCGGGATCCCGATCGGCTTCCACCTGGGCGGTGGGCTGCGCACCGTCGCGTTCAGCGGACCCAAGGCCAGGGACCCCGGGAACATGGGTGTCCGCGTCTCGGCCTCGCCACTCCAGATCGACGAGGCGCTCGCAGCCGTCATCTTCTCGGGGGCCCTGGAGCGCTACCCGAGCTTGAAGATCGTTCTTGCAGAAACGGGTATCGGCTGGCTGCCCTATATGCTCGAGAGGATGGACGACACCTATCGGAAGTTCCTCGACGCGCCGGACTTCTGGCGCAGCGAGAGCCGTCTCGCACTGGCGATGGCCCCGAGCGCGTATTTCCGACGTCAGATCTGGGCCACCTTCCAGAGCGACCACGCCGGGCTGCGCCTGCTGGACGCGCTTGGTGAGGACCGCGTGATGTGGGCCTCGGACTATCCGCACGCGGACAGCACCTGGCCCGAGTCGCAGAAGGCGATCGAGGACAATTTCAAGGCCGTCCCGGAGCGCGCGCGCCGCCGTATTCTCTGCGAGAACGCGCGGCAGCTCTACGGCCTCAATTGATCCGGCGCGCTCGCGCCTTTCAGCAGCAGCGCCGGTTCTCGATCGGGTCTACTCGACTCTTACCAACTTGCCGTTGCGATACACGACGAGAAAACCCGTGTCGCGGCCGAGCGATTCGTGGTTGGTTTTGGTGAAGGGATGCGGTTTCATCTTGGTTACCGCCTCGGTGAAGTCGTCGATCTCCTCCAGAGCGTCGCGGACCTT
>JBGQKF010000330.1:0-5216 GCA_041499435.1 Gammaproteobacteria bacterium | reverse complement strand
GCGAGCTTAATTTCAGTGCCACGCGACACGAGGATGTTGGCAGGCTTGATATCGCGATGGACTACGCCATGGCGATACGCATAGTCCAGCGCCCCGCAGCACTTGAACGCCATCTCGATCACGTCGGCTACCGGCAGCAGCCGGTCGGCGCTCGTGTAGCGCGTGAGGTTACCGCCATGCACATATTCCATGGCGACATAGGTGTAGTGCTCGTCCACCACTGCGTCCAGGATCGCGACGATGTGCGGATGGTGCAACTTGCCGGCGAGCGCCGCCTCGCTCAGGAACTGGCCCTTGAAGACGCGCGCGTCGCGCACGGCGCCTTCGGATTGGTACACCTTCAGAGCGACTTCGGTATCGGCGAACTCGTCGTAAGCGAGATAGACAACGCTCGACGTGCCCCTGCCGAGCTCGCGTTTGACCTTGTATTTTCCGACCCGCTCCAACACTGGACACCTCCGCCCGATCCTGATTCCACCACGGATTCTACCGGCGTCCGGCGCCACGAGGCGTGTACGATGGTTATATATTGGGCGGGTAAACGTCAATCGCCGGGAAGGCCACCGTGCTGCCGGGGCGGGATCTTGCGCCAGCCGCGTGCGCGAAACGCTCCAACGCAGGCCTTGAAATGCGCGTCAATTCCACTATCCTGTCGGCCTTCACCGGCGCTCAAGCTCACTAAGAAAAATCATGACAGGTAGCAGCAGCACACCGCATCGCATTGTCGTCGTCGGCGGGGGGGCGGGAGGCCTCGAGCTCGTCACGCGACTGGGCGACAAGCTGGGCAAGCGGCGCAAGGCGCTGATCTCGCTGGTCGACAAGTCGCGCACGCACCTGTGGAAGCCGCTGTTGCATCAGGTTGCCGCAGGGAGCATGGATCTCAACGACCATGAGCTCGATTACCTGTATCAGGCGCACTGGCACAATTTCCAATTCTGGCTCGGGCGCATGGACGGGCTCGATCGCGCACGCAAACTCGTTCACATCGCGCCTACGCTCGACGAGACTGGAAAGGAAGTCATCCCGCGCCGCTCCATTCCCTACGATACGCTGATTCTGAGCCTGGGCAGCACCACCAACGATTTCGGCACCCCGGGTGCGGCCGAGCACGCCATATCGCTCGATACGCCGCAACAGGCGGCGCTGTTCCACACGCGGCTGCTCAACGCCTGCCTGCGTGCCAATACGCAAACCGAGCCGCTGCAGCCGGGTCAGCTGCACATCGCGATCATCGGGGCCGGCGCAACCGGGGTCGAGCTCGCGGCTGAGCTGCACAACACGATACGCGAGTTCGTGTCCTTCGGGCTCGATCGCATCGTGCCCGAGCGGGACATCAAAATTACAGTGGTCGAAGCGGCGCCGAAGATTCTGCCTGCGCTGCCCGAGCGGTTGTCGAAAGAAGTTTTGAAACTGCTGGGCAAGTTGCAGGTGGATGTGCTGACCGGCGAGCGCGTCACCGAGGTGTCCCCGCTCGGTGTGAAGACGGCGACCGGTCGCGAGATTCCCGCGGAGCTCACGGTGTGGGCGGCCGGCATCAAGGCGCCGGATTTTCTGCGCGAGCTCGACGGACTGGAGACCAATCGCATCAACCAGCTGGTCGTGACGGAAAAGCTGCAGACCACACGCGATCCCAACATCTTCGCGCTCGGCGACTGCGGTGCATGCCCCTGGCCCGAGAAGAAAGGATGGGTGCCGCCGCGCGCACAGTCCGCGCATCAGCAGGCTTCTCATCTCGTGAAGATGTTGCCGCGCCACCTGGCCGGGAAGGCGCTGCAGCCGTTTGTCTACCGCGATTTCGGCTCGCTCATCTCACTGGGCAAGTTCAGTACCGTGGGCAGTTTGATGGGCGCATTGACGCGCGGCAGCCTCATGATAGAGGGATACTTCGCGCTGCTCATGTATCGGTCGCTGTACAAGATGCACGAGTATGCGCTGCACGGCTTCACCAAGGTCGCCCTCGATACACTGGCGCGCATACTCACGCGCCGCACCGAGCCGCATGTCAAGTTGCACTAAAGACGCATCGAGTGAGGCATCTCAGCTCTCTATCACGCCGGGCGGAAGCGAGGGTGTACCGCGGCTCAACCACTCGGGAACCGGCAGACCCTTGCTCTCTAGAAACTCCGGGTTGAACAGACGTGAGGCGTAGCGGCTGCCGGAATCGCACAGCATGGTGACGATGGTGCGGTCCGGGCCTAGCGCGCGAGCCAGGCGCACTGCTCCCGCTACATTGATCCCGCTCGACGTGCCGAGCACGAGTCCTTCGTGCTCCACCAGATCGAACACCGTCTGCACGGTCTCGGTGTCCTCGATGAAAAACGGATAGTCCACCGTCAGGCCCTCCAGGTTGCGGGTAATGCGTCCCTGTCCGATGCCTTCTGTGATAGAGGAGCCTTCCGCCTTGAGCTCGCCATGCTGGTAATGGTTGTACAGGGCTGCACCGGGCGGGTCCGCCAGCCCGATCTTGACCTGTGGATTGCGCTCTCGCAGCGCCGCCGCTACGCCAGCCAGGGTCCCGCCGGTACCGGCCGCGCAGATAAAGCCGTCGACCATACCGTCGGTCTGCCGCCAGATCTCCGGTCCGGTGGTGTCATAGTGGCCCTGCCGATTGGCGACATTATCGAACTGCTGTGCCCAGATCGCCCCGCTGGGCTCGGTACGTGCGAGTGCTTGCGCCAGCCGCTCGGCAACGTGCACGTAGTTGTTGGGGTTGCGATAGGGCACCGCGGCCACCTCGTACAGCACTGCACCACATGCGCGCAGCGCATCTTTTTTTTCCTGCGACTGCGTGTCCGGTATCACGATCACCGTCCGGTACCCCCGTGCATTGCCGACCAGCGCGAGCCCGATCCCGGTGTTGCCCGCCGTTCCTTCCACGATCACGCCGCCGCGCCGCAGCGTATTGCGTTGCTCGGCGTCCTTGACGATGGCGAGTGCAGCGCGGTCCTTAACCGAGCCCCCGGGGTTCAGGAACTCGGCCTTGCCGAGAATCTCGCATCCGGTCCGTCCGCAGAACCAGGGAAGCCTGATGAGCGGCGTGTTGCCGATCGATTCGAGAAACCCGTTACGAATGTCCATTGATCGGTTCGGTGAATACGTTCGTAGCTACGACAGGCGTCATTATCTCGCGACGCCAGACGCAACGAATGGTAGCCGGCTATAACTTTCGTCTAAATTACCCGACCGACGAGTCTGCTTAGCATACCAATACGGGGGAAAAGGCACGGGGAGGCTAACATGACTCGCATCGCGACGGTCGACCTGGCCACTAGCCAGGGTCGCGCCACTGAGCATCAGACACCATTCGTTCCAATCGCAGTGCAAGGTACAGGCACGCCCCAGCAGCTGGTGCAGCTTGTGCACGTGGCCAGTGTTCTCTTGAGAAAAGGTGAGGCTAAGCTTGCCCAGCAAGTGCTGGATGAAGCGTGTGCGCTCGCTGCGCTTCCCGGACTGCGCACCGAGGGCGCGCGTTTGTGCGCCGCAGCCACTCAATCCGCGGAAATCGTTCAGCTGATTCGTGGGCAGGCTGTGCAGTCCCGCCCCGGGGTCGGTCAGGCTCGCGAAGTATCGGAAGTCTGCCCGGTGCGTATCCACACGCTGGGGGCGTTCGAGATTCGGATCAACGGCGTTGCGTTCTTCAGCGGCATTAAGCCGCAGCGCCGACCATTGGATTTGCTGAAGCTGCTGCTGCTGTCAGACCTGGCGCCGATCGGGGCCGGCGAGCTTGCCGACAAGCTCTGGCCGGATTCGGACGGCGACACCGCACGCAATTGCCTGCAGGTCGCGGTACACCGTCTGCGCCGGTTGCTGGGCCATGAGCATGCCGTGCTGGTCCATGACCGCAAGCTGCACCTGAACCGCGAACTGTGCCGGGTGGATCTGTGGGAGTTCGAAGCCGAGGTGACGCAACTGACCGGCATGTCGATCGGTGAAGCCGACTTCGCCCCGCGCGCTGCCCGTGCGCTGCGCCTGTATCGAGGGCATCTTTTTGCACACGAAACCGATCAGGCGTGGATGCTCGCGCCACGCGAGCGTGTGCGCCGTACATGGCTCGACCTCGTGCGCCGGCTCGGGCGGCATCATGAGATGCGTGGCGAGTGGGACGCGGCCTACGAGTTGTACCAGCGCGCCATCGAGCTCGACCCGCTCGCTGAGGAGGTCTATCGCCGACTGATGCTGTGCCAGCACACCATGGGACAGCGCAACGAAGCGCTGTACACGTACCAGCGTTGCCGCAGGCAGCTCGCAGCCGTGCTCGGGGTGGCGCCGTCGGCGGAAATCGAACGGCTGTACAGGGTCCTGCGCAGCGCCAGTTGAGATCGAGCAACTCGTGGCGAACGACGAAAGCTGTTGCGAACTCGACGCCCTGGAGCAATACGGGGAGGCTCGAGAGTGTCGCCTGGATGACGCGCATCCTGTTCAGACGCTGCTGCGTGGCCGTGTCCTCGAGGACGTAAAACAGGACGCGCAGTTCGAGCTGGAATTGCGATCGACTCTAGCGTGACCCGGGGCGACACGCTGTCTGTTCAAAATGCCGGCGACGGGGACAGACTGCGCCGGTGCGGGTTTGATCCCGTCGGATCGCCGACGCGAGCGCGGAGAACCGCTGATGGGATTGTCCGGCGCGTTGCGTGCTGTCAGCTCGACCCTATGCGTGCTCGCGTGCATCATGATCACGGTGACGGCGCTTGCGGACGAGCCGTTCAACAAACAATTACGCATCGTCGTGCCGGTCGCTGCGGGCAGCAGCCTCGATGCGCGAGCGCGTATCATCGCGCACGCGCTCGGCGAACGGCTCAAGGTGCAGCCCATCGTCGAGAACAAGCCGGGGGCCGGCGGCACCATCGGCTCGGCTTTCGTGGCGAAGGCGCCAGCCGACGGTGCGACCCTGCTCTTCACCAACAACAGCGTGGTGATCAATCCGCACGTCTACCGGGATCCGGGCTACGACGCACTGAGGGATCTTGTGCCGATAACCCAGGCGTACACCTCGGCCATGGTGCTGGTCGCCTACCCGGGCTTCAAAGGGACTTCGGTACGCGACCTCATCGCGCTGGCTCGCAAAGAACCGGAGGCGGTGACATACGGATCGAGCGGCAATGGCGGGCTGCCGCATCTGGCGATGGAAGTTTTCAGTCGTGCCGCCGGCATCCGGCTGGTTCACATTGCGTACAAAGGCGATTCGCAGGCCCTTGCCGACATCATCGCCGGGCGCG
>JBGQKF010000329.1:0-5241 GCA_041499435.1 Gammaproteobacteria bacterium | reverse complement strand
CACCGCGACCCAGGGATTGAGGCCGAGATAGCGCGCGCCCAGGCTGGAATCCGCGAGCTTGCCCATGCGCACCGCCAGGTCGATGCCCTGCGCGACCAGATCGACGTAGGTGTCCTCGAAGCTCAGGTCCACCTCGAGCGCCGGGTAGCTGCGCATGAACTTCAAGATCAACGGCGTGATCACGCGGCGTCCGAATCCAACCGATGTGCCGATGCGGATGCGCCCGCGCACCGGCGCCTGCCGGCCGGGCGCGAGATTCTCGGTCTCCTCGAAGGTCTCCAACAGCGCCTTGCTCTTCTCGTAGTAAAGCTGCCCCAGTTCCGTAACGCTGAGCCGCCGCGTGTTGCGGTTGAGCAGCCGCGCGCCCAGACGCTTTTCCAGTGCAGCAACGTGACGCGTAACGGTCGGCTGCGTCACGTTCAGATCGCGCGCCGCCCTGGAGAAGCTGCCTGCCTCTACCACTCTTACGAACATTCGAAACCCGTCGAGACGATCCATGGCAAGGGTGTGCGGAGTTGCGCCCGATTCATTGTGCCATCGATCTATACGCGCCGCGTATAAGAGATATGGACCGGCGCGTGCGGCCAAGGGCCGGGTCTCCAGCATAGTGTCGCCACAACCCGCAAGACGGGACTAAGGAGCAAACGATCATGGCGAAAATGACAGCAGCGGCCGCAGCGGTCGCAGTACTGGAAAAAGAGGGCATCACCACGGCGTTCGGCGTGCCGGGCGCAGCGATCAACCCGCTCTACGCCGCGATGAAAAAGCGCGGCAGCATCACGCATCTGCTGGCGCGCCATGTCGAGGGTGCGTCGCACATGGCGGAAGGCTACACGCGCGCACATGCCGGCAACATCGGCGTTTGCATCGGCACCTCAGGCCCTGCGGGCACCGACATGATCACCGGACTGTACTCGGCGTGGGCGGACTCCATTCCGATCCTGTGCATCACCGGCCAGGCCCCGCGTGCGCGGTTGTACAAGGAAGATTTCCAGGCGGTCGATATCGAGTCCATCGCGAAGCCGGTGACGAAGTGGGCGGTGACGGTGCGCGAGCCCGCTCTCGTGCCGCGTGTATTCCAGCAAGCCTTCCATTTGATGCGCTCGGGGCGTCCCGGTCCGGTGTTGATCGATCTGCCGGCCGACGTGCAGATGGCCGAGATCGAGTTCGACCCCGACACCTATGAGCCGTTGCCGATCTACCGGCCGCGAGCCAGCCGCGCACAGGTGGAAAAGGCGATCGGCATGCTGAACGACGCGCAGCGCCCGCTCATCGTTGCCGGCGGCGGCATCGTCAACGCGGACGCAGCCGAGCTGCTGGTCGAGTTCGCCGAGATCACCGGCGTGCCGGTGATCCCGACACTGATGGGTTGGGGCACGATCCCCGATGATCATCCGCTGATGGCCGGCATGGTCGGCCTGCAGACCAGCCATCGCTATGGCAATGCCACGTTGCTCGCATCCGATTTCGTCCTCGGCATCGGCAACCGATGGGCCAATCGCCACACCGGCTCGACCGAGGTCTACACCAAGGGACGCAAGTTCGTGCACGTCGACATCGAACCGACGCAGATCGGCCGCGTATTCATGCCCGACTACGGCATCGTTTCCGATGCCAAGGCGGCACTCGAGCTGTTCGTAGAAGTCGCGCGCGAGTTGCAAGCAGCGGGCCGCCTGTCAGACCGTCGCGACTGGGCCGAGGCGTGCGCGGAGCGCAAGCGTACCTTGCACCGGAAGACCCACTTCGAGAATGTGCCGATCAAGCCGCAGCGCGTGTACGAAGAGATGAACCAGGCGCTCGGACGCGAAACGTGCTACGTGACCACGATCGGGCTTTCGCAAATCGCGGCGGCGCAATTCCTGCATGTGTACAAGCCGCGCAACTGGATCAACTGCGGCCAGGCCGGCCCGCTCGGCTGGACCATCCCCGCTGCGCTCGGTGTCGTGGCGGCGGATCCGACGCGTGACGTGGTCGCGATTTCGGGCGATTACGACTTCCAGTTCCTCATCGAAGAACTCGCCGTGGACGCGCAGTTCAACCTGCCTTACCTGCATGTGCTGGTGAACAACTCGTATCTCGGCTTGATCCGGCAGGCGCAGCGCAACTTCGACATGGATTACAACGTGCAGCTTTCATTCGACAACATCAATGCGCCGGAGCTCAAGGGCGCGGGCGTCGACCATGTGGCGGTCATCGAAGGGCTGGGCTGCAAGGCCATCCGGGTGTGGGAGCCCGGCAAGATCGGGGCGGCGTTCGAGCAGGCACGCGCATGGATGAAAGACTTCCGCGTGCCGGTGGTCGTGGAGATCATGCTCGAGCGCGTAACCAATATCGCGATGGGTGGCGAGATCGACAATATCACTGAGTTCGAGCCTGTGGCAGCGAGTGTGGAGGACGCTGCGGCGTAAAGCAAAACTGGTTCGTCCGGCTCTCGTGCAGTTCGAATCCTTCGCCGAGCCGTGCGCTCTCTCCTCCCCGTTCGAGGGGGCATGGGCCGCGGACCCCATCCCCACCCTGGCCCTCCCCTTGAAGGGGAGGGAATAGAGCGCAACTGGTTCGTTCGTCGGCGTTGCCTAACTGACTTGCTCCCACTGCCGCACTGGCTTAGCCTATCGCTCTCAAAGGGAGGAAAGTCATGAACAAGAACAGGGGCATTGCCATCGTCGCGATCGGCATCGTCGCAGGCGTGTGCGCGTCCGTCGTGGCTGACGACGATACTGATCGAGCGCTGCAAGAGCGCGCGCAACAGTTGTTCAAACCCTTGCCGAAGGATGCCGGCACCGCGGAGTACCCGGTCACGCCTGAGCGTGTGGCGCTGGGCAGGGCGCTGTTCTTCGAGCCGCGCGTGTCGACCGACGGCGTGATCAGCTGCGCCAAATGCCATCAGCCTGCGTTGTACGGCACGGATGCGCTGCCGCGGTCGATCGGCAACTCGGGCAAGATCATTCCGCGCAATGCGCCCACCGTGTTCAACACGGCGCTGCAGTTCGTCCAGCATTACGGCGGCAATCGCAAAGACGTGGAAGAGCAGGCGGTGAAGGCGTTGATCAGCCCGCTCGCATACGGCAACGCCGATTACGCCGCCTTCGAGACAAAGCTCCGCGCAATCACGGGTTACCGTCCCATGTTCGAAAAGGCATTCCCCGGTGAAGCCGAACCCATGACGGTGGAGAACTGGGGCAAGGCGATCGGCGCCTACGAGCGTGTCCTGCTCACTCCGGCTGCGTTCGATCGCTATCTGCAAGGCGACACCGGTGCGCTCAGCGTAGAAGCGAAGCGAGGTCTCGACAAGTTCATTACGGTCGGGTGCGTGGGTTGTCACAACGGTGTGACTGTCGGCGGCCAGATGTATCAGAAGTTCGGGGTCACGCAGGACTACTGGACTGCGACCGGCAGCAAGGAGATCGATCTGTTCAAGGGCCGAGACAAGGGCCGTTTCCAGGACACCAAGAACGAGGCCGATGCATTCATCTTCAAAGTGCAGCAGTTGCGCAATGTCGCCGTCACGCCGCCATATTTCCATGACGGCTCGGTAGCCGATCTGCATGACGCCGTGCGCATCATGGCCAAGCTGCAGCTCGGGCGCGACCTCACCGCGGACGAGATCAACGACATCGTTGCATTCCTCGAAAGTCTGACTGGAGAGGTACCGGAGCAGTTTGCGTCGGTACCCGGCCTCCCACCGGCTCCTTACCGCGGTCAGCCTTGAGCAGATCCACTGCGGCGGCCGCGCGTTTGCACGCTCGCGCCGCCGCGATGCGCGCGACGATTGACTGACGTCTCCGATTTCGCCAACCGCGTCCGCAAGAACGCGCGCCACCTGAACAAGTGGGCCCGGCGCAGCCAGATCGATTGCTACCGCGTCTACGACCGCGACATTCCCGAGTTTGCGTTCGCGCTCGATGTCTACGGCGGCTACGCTCATCTGCAGGAATATGTGCGACGATCGGATATCGATGATGTTGCGCGTGCTCCATGGCGCGAAGCGGTGCATGCGGCCGCAGCGCAGGCTCTGGAGTTGCCGCCTGGCCGTGTGGTGGTGAAGCTACGCGAGCGGCGCGCTGCCGGCGAGCAGCACGAAAAGACCGGGCACCGTGGCCGTGACTTCGTGGTGGGGGAGCAGGGCCATCGGTTCATCGTCAATCTGGAAGCTCACCTCGATAGCGGGCTCTTCCTCGATCATCGCATTACCCGCTCGCTGGTCGAGCAGGACGCGCGCGGCCGCCGGTTCCTCAACCTGTTCTGCTATACGGGGAGCTTCACGGTATACGCCGCGGCCGGCGGCGCCAGGGCATCGATCAGTGTCGATCTGTCCAACACCTATCTCGATTGGGCGCGGCGCAACTTCGACTTGAACGGCATTGATCCGGCGCGGCACGTGGTGATACGGGCGGATGTCATGCGCTGGCTGGCGCAGGCGGGGGCCGACGGCGCGCGCTTTGACCTGATCGTGCTCGATCCGCCAGCGCTGTCGCGTTCGAAGGCGATGGCCGGTGATCTCGATGTGCAGCGCGACCACGTACAATTGATCGCTGATTCCGCGCGGCTGCTGAGCCGCGATGGGATTCTGTACTTCTCGACCAACCTGCAGAGCTTCAAGCTCGCCGAGGATGCTTTTGCAGGATTGGAAGCAGAAGAAATCTCACATCGCACCATGCCGCTGGACTTTCGCAACCGGCGCATCCACAGGTGCTGGAAGGCCGTGAAACGTTAGCCGCTTCACGGCTTAAGGAGCGCAGCTCACTCCCCGAGTTTCTCGACCCGCATGTTGAGCACGATGACCCGGTCGCCAACCCGTAAGTCGCCGACATTGTCCTGCTCGATCAACCCGAAACGCCCATCGTCGAAACGCACGGTCACCTCGTAGGTGAGGTCGATGTACCGGCGCTGCATTCCGGGTGTGCCGACGGCGCCGATCTGGGTTCGCGGCGGTGCGCCCGGCCCCCAGGTCATGCTGATGGCCGGCCCGATTCGGGGTGGCTCGGCGGGCCGCGTGTCGCGGTATTGCTGAGAGCTGATGTACGCGTCGGGGCGCTGCGCTTCACGCTCGCTGCGAAGCTCCCGGATGTTACGCACGACGCCGCAGTCGGTGCAGTTCGAGGTGAGCCCGGCCAACGGCTTGCGGGCCTCGCCCTGGTCACCCGCGGCGCTGGATGCCGAAGCGAAGAGCGCACAGGCTAGCGCTGCAAGCAGGGACAGCGTGCGCGCCACCTGAAACCCAGCCACGCGTGAGCTGGCGTT
>JBGQKF010000328.1:0-5247 GCA_041499435.1 Gammaproteobacteria bacterium | reverse complement strand
TTGCCCGGCTCTTCTCCACAGCCGATCGCCGGCGGCGATGGTTCTCCGCCGCACCCGTTTATCATCCCATCGACGAAAAACACATCGATGGTTGGAGCGTTGCCGCCGAGGGCGAACAGCGCGTTCAATTGCACCTCGGTGTTGATCGTTTCCAGGCCGGGAGCGTCGAGCGTGACGGTCGGATTGACGCGCACCTGAACCGGCGTGGTGCCGAACGCGCTTTGCGAAAAGATCGTGGTCAACGCGCCTGGGTCGATCGTCACGAAGCCGGCCCAGGCCGATCCGCCAACCAGGCAAAACAGGATGCTGGCCATGAGCTGCATGGCGCGCTGCTGATTTCGCAATGGGTTCAGCACGATGAATACTCCTGCGAACACAACACCACGGGAAGCTACAAGTCGGCGAAAGCGCCTGAGAACCTGTCGACGTCAGACCGCAGACCTCGGCTGCAATCCGCGGCTAGGCTACCACCTTACGTGATCGCGGAGAAGTCAACAGAAAGCGACAGGGGCGCCGCGGTGTCTTCAGCTCGCTGTAAGAAATGCATGCTGGCGAAGATTTTATGGCCAGGCGGGCTCTGGACCCTGGTTGCATCTCGCAGAAGTCCCGACAGAGCTATCATACAGCGCTCCATCAGCACTCGAGCTTAAGCAGGATGCCGGGCCGGGCGGGCTAAAAGCAAACGCCGGCTGCCGCTCACAGCAACACGCGAAGAGAGAAAGCGAACCGATGAACGCCATCTACGACCGCAAAGCCGAAGACGTCAGCAATATCGTCAAGCTGGAGCACGTGAACGTCACCGTACCCGATCAGCGGCTGGCCACGCTGTTCTATGTCTCCGCACTGGGCTTTACGCGCGATCCCTACCTCATGGTCGGGCTGGACAACATGTGGATCAACATCGGCCGCAATCAGATGCACCTGCCAACGGCCGAGGCCCAGCGACTGCGCGGGACCATCGGCTTAGTCGTCCCGGAGCTCGCGCGGCTGAAGCAGCAGCTCGAGCAGGTCGCACCCGATCTCGCCGGCACGGCATTCGGCTTTACCGATCGTGGCGAATTCATCGAGGCCACCTGCCCCTGGGGCAACCGCTTCCGCTGCCATGCTGCGGCCGAGGAGTTCGGCCCGACGCAATTGGCCATGCCCTATGTCGAGTTCGATGTACCGCTCGGCACTGCCGAGAAGATCGCACGCTTCTACCGCGAGATCATGGGCGCCACCGCGCAGCTGGTGCAACGCGACCGGGCGCCCGCCGCATCGGTGAGCGCGGGGGACGGCCAGCGTTTGTATTTCCGCGAAACGGTGCAGACATTGCCGCCGTATGATGGTCATCACGTTCAGATCTACATCGCAGACTTCTCCGGCCCGTACCGCAAGCTGGTCGACCGCCAGCTCCTTACGCGCGAGACCGACGCGCACGAATGGCGTTTCCGGCAGATCGTCGATCTCGATACCAATCAGGCGCTGTTTACCGTCGAACACGAGGTCCGCAGCCTGAGGCACCCGCTGTACGGACGCCCGCTCGTCAATCGCAATCCCGCGCAATCCAATCGCGCCTACGTGCGCGGGCAGGACGCTTTTCGCGGTACCTGTTGAGCAACGCTCAGTTCGTGCGAGAACGCTCCTTCCCCCGCAAACGCAGTGGAAGGGGGCCGGGGAGGTGCGGTAGCGTGTCGTTCGGCTGGGGAAGCAACGTCACGCTGCACCTCTCATCGCTCCGGTATCACCGCGGTCGCTTCGATCTCGACCAGTGCACGGTCTTCGATCAGTGCGCTGACCTCAACCGCCGTCATCGCCGGATAGTGATTACCCATGAGTTCCCGGTAGGCCTGGCCGATGGAGCGGGACGCATCGAGATAGGCGCGCTTGTCGAGCACGTACCAGGTCATGCGAGCGATGTGCTCGGGGCGGCCACCGGCTTGCGCGAGCACGCTCAGCACGTTGGCGAGCGCCTGGCGCACCTGGCCGGCCAGATCGTCGGTTTGAAAATGACATTGCTCGTCCCAGCCGATCTGGCCGGCGATGAAGACGATATGCCCTTTCGCGGCCATGCCGTTGGAGTATCCGCGCGGCCGGGCCCAGCCGGGAGGTTGCAGGATTTGCATTGCTCTTGGCTCCTTGAAGGTGAAGAGGTGAACAAGTGAACAGGTGAAAAGGTGAAAAGGTGAAGAGGTGAAAAGGTGAAAAGATGAACAGTACTGGCTCTACCCATGGTTTGTCCTGTTCACCTTTTCACTTGTTCACCTCTTCACCTTTTCACGGCTCACGCAGCTTGAACCGCTGCAGCTTGCCCGTCTCGGTCCGCGGCAGCGACTCGCGGAATTCCACCGCGCGCGGATACTTGTACGGGGCGATGGTTTGCTTCACGAAATTCTGCAGCATCACGCCCATCTGCGCATCCGCAACCACATCTTTCTTCAACACCACGAACGCCTTCACGATCTGTCCGCGTTCTTCGTCCGCAACGCCGATCACCGCACACTCGGCCACTGCGGGATGGAGCAGCAGCGCAGATTCCACTTCCGGTCCGGCGATGTTGTAACCGGCGGAGATGATCATGTCGTCGGTGCGGGCCTGATACCAGAAGTAGCCGTCGGCATCCATCCGATACGCATCGCCAGTCAGGTTCCAGCCATCGTGCACATATCTGCCTTGGCGCTCGTCAGCCAGATAGCGGCACCCAGTCGGACCCTTCACCGCCAGGCGTCCGACCGTGTCCAGCGGCACAGGCTTGCCGTCGTCATCGAGCACGCAGGCGCGATAGCCGGGAATCGGCTTACCTGTGGCGCCGGAGCGGATGTCGTCTCCCGCGGCGGAGATGAAGATGTGCAGCATCTCGGTGGCGCCGATGCCGTCGATCAGGCGCACGCCCGTTTCTCTTTCCCACACCTCGCGCGTGGCAACGGGCAGCGTTTCTCCCGCCGAAACCGGGCGCGTCAAGCTCGAGATGTCGTAATCGAATGCGACCGCCGCCATCTGACGATAGAACGTCGGCGCGGTGAAGCATACGGTTGCGCGATATTGCTCGATGGCGCTCAGCAGCGTGGTCGGGGTCAGCTTCTCCAGCAGCACGGTAGAGGCACCAAACCGCATGGGGAACAGCAACAGCCCGCCCAACCCGAACGTGAACGCGAGCGGCGGGCTGCCGCAGAAGATGTCGGCGGCGGTGGTCTGCAGGCACGAGCGCGGAAAGCAATCGCAGATCGCCATCACGTCACGATGAAAATGCATGGTGCCTTTCGGCACTCCGGTCGTGCCCGAGGTGAACGCGATGATGCAGACATCGTCGGCCGCCGTTGGCGCCGGCGTGAACTGCGGTGGCTTGACGGCCGCCAGCGCCTCGAGCGAGTCCGCCGTTCCGGCGTTGAAGTACAGCGTCGGGCACCCGGCGCGCGCGAGCTCCATCTCTTCCTTGAGCGTGGCATCGCACAGCGCGGCGTTGACGCGCGCCTTCTCCATGATGATGGTGAGCTCACGTGCACGCAGCAGTGGCATGGTGGCTACAGCGATGCAGCCGGCCTTGACCACCGCCAGCCAGCACGCCGCCATCATTGGATTGTTCGGCGCGCGCAGCAGCACGCGATTGCCCGGCACCAGCGCGAGGTCCTCGGTGAGCACGCGCGCGATGCGATCCACGAGCAGTAGCAGATTGCGGTAGGTGAGCGTTCCCTCCGGCGAGCGGATCACCGGACGCTCGCCATGGCCAGACGCGACCATGCCATCGAGCAGCTCGACCACGCAGTTGAGCCGCTCCGGGTATTGGACCTCCGGAATCTCGAAGATCAGCTCCGGCCACAGCTCGCGCGGCGGCAGATTGTCGCGTGCGAACGTGTCAACATGTGCGGTGTAGGCGCCCGGTATGACGCTCATCCGCGGAACACCTCGCGCGCGATGATCAGCTTCTGCACTTCGCTCGCACCCTCGTAAATGCGCAGCGGGCGGATCTCGCGGTACAGACGCTCCACCATCTCGCCGCTGCGCACGCCGAGGCCGCCGAAGATCTGTACCGCTCGATCGATCACCTGCTGTGCACCTTCAGTGGCCGCGAGCTTCGCCATCGCGGCTTCGCGCGTCGTGCGCGCGCCTTTCACGTCGCGCAACCAGGCGGCGCGATAGGTCAGCAGCGCCGAGGAATCGATGGTGAGCGCCATGTCGGCGATCGCCGCCTGGGTGAGTTGAAACTCGCCCAGCGTGCGGCCGAACAGCTTGCGCTTGCGGCTGCGGGCAAGCGCATGATCGAGCGCGCAGCGCGCGAAGCCCAGCGCTGCCGCCGCGACCGACGCGCGGAAAATATCCAGGGTTTGCATCGCGACTTCGAATCCGGCTCCGGCCTCGCTCAGCCGGTTTGCGACCGGGACGCGGCAGCCGCGAAACTCCAGCGTGGCGAGCGGATGCGGCGCGGTCACATCGATTCGCTCGGCGATCCTCAATCCTAGAACGTCGGCGTCGACGACGAAAGCGCTCAGCCCTTTGGCGCCTGGCGCCTCATCGGTGCGGGCCACCACTGTGTAGAAGTGCGCGATGCCGCCGTTGGAGATCCAGGTCTTGATGCCGTCGAGGACATAGTGATCGCCGTCCGCACGTGCAGTGCTGGTCATGCCAGCGACATCGGATCCAGCCTCCGGCTCGGAGAGCGCGAACGCTGCGATCCATTCGCCGCTCGCTACACGCGGCAGGTAGCGCTGTTTGAGCGACTCGCTTCCGTACAGCGAGATCGCGCCACTGCCCAGCCCCTGCATGGCGAAGGCGAAGTCGGCGAGCCCTGCATGGCGTGCGAGCGTCTCGCGGATCAGACACAACGAGCGCGAGTCGATTCGCTCCAGCACACCGCCGTAAGCCGCCGGAACGGCATAGCGCAGCCAGCCGCCTGCGCCCAGCCGCTTCACCAGTTGTCTGCAGGTATCATCGACGTTCGCGCTCTCGTGCGCGTCGCTTAAATTCTGGTGAGCCCAAACATCCAGACGATTCGCGAGCTCCCGATGCTCAGCCTCGAAGAACGGCCACTCGAGATAGGTGCGGTCGCTCATTGCGTCGGACCCGCACCGGATGTTTGGATGGAAGACAAAGCGGCGACCAGGCGCGGCATCAGCTGCTCGATGAAATCGTCGGGATGATAGATGCCAAAGCCAAGCCGCAGGCGATCGCCGCGGCGATCCACGGAAATGCGATGCCGGGTGAGCTCGCTCTCAGCCTCTTCTGCCCAGGGCAACGGGAACGTGAGAAAGTTGCCGCGAGCCATCCCGAGCG
>JBGQKF010000327.1:0-5249 GCA_041499435.1 Gammaproteobacteria bacterium | reverse complement strand
TAGCGGAATTGACGCCCGATCACGGCACCGATCTGCGCGATCTTCTTGGCTCCCGACAACTCATCCAGCCGTGCGGTGAGCGAATCGCGCAGCGTCACCGGGATCTCCAACCGCTGCGGAATCGCATCGCGTCCGGCGTGCTGCCCCTGGCGATCGGAATGCAACACGTTCTTGGTCACCTCTTCCAGGAACAGCGGCACGCCGTCGTTCTTGGCGACGATGTCGTTGATCAGCTGATCTGGCAGCCCGTACTCCTTGGACAGATCGCTCACCAGCAATCTGCTGTGCCGGCGGCTCAGGCGGTTGAGCGAATGCGCGGTCACGTGCGCATGCCCGACCCACGGCGAGGCGAACTCTGGCCGCGATGTCATCATCAGGAGCACGCGCGACTCGCGCGTGCGGTCGATGACCGCATTGATCAGATCCAGCGTGCTCGGGTCGACCCAGTGCAGATCCTCGAAGATGCACAGCACCGGCTTGCCACGCGACAGCACCAGGACCGACTCGACCATCGCCTCCATCGTCTCCTGTTTCTGTTTCTGCGGACTCATGACCAGCGGCGCGAAACGATCCACCGACAGCGACAGGAGGGCGGCGTAGAGCGGGGCGAGCCGCTCTCGCAAAGCGCCTACCGGCGCGAGCGTGGCCTCCAGCTTGGACACCTTGGTTTCGTCGGAGTCGGTGCGCTCGAAGCGGGCGGTGCGCTGCAGATTGGCAAGAACGCAATAGAAGGCGGAGTTAGTGTAGTACTGCGAGCACTGATAGCGCATCAGCCAGTGCGGCTCCTTCGCCACGCTCTCGCAAAGATCCTTGGTGATCCGGCTCTTGCCCATGCCCGGCTGACCGTAGAGCAGCACCGCTTGGCCTTCGCCTTCGCGCGCCTGCGCCCACTTGTTCCTGAGCATGGTCATCTCGGTCTCGCGCCCGATCAGCGGCGAGAGCACCGGCCCGTGCGCGGCGGAAAAGCGGTCGCGCGCGCGGCTCTCGCCCACCACGCGCCACACGCGCAGCGGTTCGCCGATGCCGCTCAGCGTGTGCTCGCCGAGATCCTGATAGACGAACGAGCCGGCCGCCAGGCGCTGGGTGCTCGACGCGATGACCACCTGATCGGGGCCGGCGAGCGTCTGCATGCGCGCCACCACATTGGGCGTTTCGCCCACGGCCGTCCTCGGCACCGCGGCATCGCCCCAGCCGGTCTCGCCGATCACCACCGGCCCGGTGCCAATCCCGATGCGCACGTGCAGCGGCTCGGGCGCCTGCAGGCGCTTGATCTCCTCGACGATATCCAGCGCGGCGCGCACTGCGCGTTGCGCCTCGTCTTCGTGCGCGCGCGGCCAGCCGAAATACACCATGAGGCCATCGCCCAGGTACTGGGCCACGTGGCCTTCGTAGCGATCCACCACTTTGCGGCACACTTCCTGGTAGGACTGCATGAGCAGACGCAGATCCTCGGGATCGAGCCGCCGTGACAGCGCTGTCGAGCCGACGAGATCGCAAAACATCACCGTGAGCTGACGGCGCTCGGGCGCCGCCGGAATGCTCATACGCGCTGCATGATCGTTGAATGCATCCTGCCGTGCGCTCGGCTTGCCGCTCAAGACCGTAATCGCTTTGACCAGCCGCAGGCGATGACCCAGCATGGCGATGCCGAGCTTCTGCAGATCGGCTTCGGTGAGCTCGCAGAGCAGGTCGAAATCGATCGCCTGCTGCTCGAAGAGCTCGGCGTATTGCGCGAGCCCGATCGACTCGAGCCAGGCGCGCACGCTGGGCATGGGCGGCTGCTGCATCATAGGCGCACCCTCCAGGCCGGCTGTTGCCTCCCGCACACGGTTCAATCCTTCGCTCGCGCCCAGCGGTGGGGCTCGGCGCTCGCGGCCGCGCCATCGACGACGTTGCGAATCTGCTCGGCGAGCTGCTCCATCTGCCGCTGCAGGGCCGCCGACTCCTCGAGCGAGATCTCTGCGATTCTTCGGAGCTGCGCACGCGTCTCGTCGGCGAACACACCGAGCGCCGATCCGTCCGGCACCGAGCCGGCCGAGCGTGTCGCTGCCGTGCGTGCGAATTCGGCCCAGGTCTGTACAGCGCGCATCCACCAGCGCAGCAGATTGGCCATCGTCGCGAAGTAGGCCTGACTTGCGCACGCGCTGATCCGCTGCTGGCCGGATCCACCTGGCATACTCATGCCGGGCATGCCCATTCCCGGAGGCATCGCCATGCCTGAGGGCATCCCCATGCCTGAGGACATGGCGCTCATGGCGGCGGTCCAGTTCTCCACCATCCGCGAGCCCATGCGCATGAGATCGTCGGGGCTGAGCGCAGGGCCACCGCGCATGCCGGTCATCTGCTCGGCCCGCTGCGCGAATCCATCCATGGCCCAGGACCACGTACGCTGCCAGTCCTGCATCGCCGTCGTCCAGTATTGCAGCCAGTCGGCCTGCTGGGAATAAGTGCCTTTGTCATCGTCCTTCATGGTCGCCTCTGTCGATTGGGCTGCATTGCATTCAGGGCCCGCCACACGTGCATCGGATCTCCGCTCGCGCCCATCATATCGAGCGCCGCTGACAACGCTTTGGCGCCCAACGCGTACGGCGCCCACAGCAGCTTGAGCGAGGCGAACACTGCCTCGTGGTAGTAGCCCGGGTGTTTGACGCGGATCGGTGGGGACGCGCCGGCGCGCTTGCGCACCTGCTCGGCGGCCATCAGCCCGCTCGCCACGGCGCCTTCGATGGTCGCGGCATCCGCGTAGTTGCGGCAGAAGGTTCCGGCCAGGAACAGGTTCGGAAGGCGCGTCGCGGCATGCGGCCGATATTGCCAGCTTCCGGTCTCGTTGGCGAACAGCTCCTCGCCGCTGTTGGTATCGATGCGCGTCAAGCGCAAGTCGAGATCATGCACATGGAATGGCACGCTCTCCTGCAACTGCGCCAGGATGTAGTCGATCGCAGTCTTCGGTTGATGCAGATCGAGTTCCACCGCGCCGCTCGCGTTCCGCCGTTCGGGGGTAACCGGCATCAGCGCCGCAAAGTCGGACACGGTGATGTACAGGAAAGTGGATTTCTGATCCGGCCACACCTGGGCATAGTCGAGAAACGTCATCTGATATCTGGCGTCGACCAGCACCGTGACGTCATTCGGAATGTTCCGCAGCCACTTGCCTTCCTTGAAATGCAGCTCCACCGAGGCCATCGGCTGGGCCGAAAGGTAGCGCACGTTGCCCAGACTGGGATCGCGCACGTACACGTCGTCGTCGATGAGCTTGGTGAGTCCGCCCGGCGTGACTGCGAGGATCAGGTCGCCGTTGATCGCGTGATGATGATCATACGACGCGACCTCGGGATTGTCGTGGAAGGCCGGGGACTGGCTGAGCTTGTCGTAGTGGAGCCCGGTCACGCGCCCGAAAGAATCGATGTCGAGCTTCTGTGCGCGCGCCAGCAGCACGAGCTTGAACTGATTGCCGTAGGATTTCAGCTTCTCCTCGATCGGCTTGATCAGGCCGTCGTATTTATTCTGGTTGAGCAGCCAGAGCTGCGGCACCGGATCGAAGTTGCCGAACTTGAGGAACGTCTTGTAGGTGCGCACCGACGCGTCATAGCTCGGGATCGCCCACACCGTCTCCCAGACCCGCTGCTGCAGCTGCGCGGCCGCCTCGGTGGCGTACGGGCGCGAGCGCATGAAGGCGTTCACCGAGTACATATCGAGAAAGTCGTCGCGGTGGATCGGCGTCGAGAGCAGATCCACCAGCGAGTACATGAATACGAACACATCGGGGGGCGAAGCCACACCCGAGAAGAGGTTCTGCCAGAAGGTGCCGATCCAGCCGGGGTCGACCATCTTCTGCGTGTCGGTATGGCCGCGCTTCAAGAATCGAAAGGAAGATCGCGGCACGAAGTTACGCCGCAGATTGAGCTCATCGACGATGTCCCACGTGTTCAGATACCAGTTGGTGAACATATGGTAACTGTGCTCATGGCGCACGTGGCAGGTGGGGTCGTCGCACAACGCCGCCCGCAGCATCCCGCCAAGGAAGTCGTCCTGCTCCATAAGCGTGACGTGGAACCCGCGCTCCAGCAGACGCAGCGCAGCCGTCAGACCCGCTATCCCGCCCCCGACGATCGTGACTTCCGGCATCGCCCCTCCCTTGTTCGCTGACAATGGGCCCCGTACGCCGCGGTCATAGGTGCGGCGCCTCGCATTCCAGTTCTGGTGCCTTTGGCTACCGGCAACCGTCAGAAGCCGCGCCAGCAGCGATGGCCGCACATCAGGCGCACTCCACACGGGCCAGGCCTCGGGGTGACGACGCGGTATACCCGTGCAGTGAGTGAGTTTACACCGGCATTGGTGCCGTGCAAAAGGTCGGGTATCGTCCGCTCAGCGATGAATCGGCCCCACGGCAGCTTGCACAGCAGCGGGAAAGATCGAGCCCACGTCGCCTTCCAGGCGTAAGGCTCGAGCAGATGCTGCGCGCTGGTCCCGGCCTGCGCGTGCAAGCCGTCCACATTTTGCGTGACCAGCATCAGAAGCTTCCCCGCCGCTTCGAGCGTGCATGCGGCGTAGTGGACGGCGTTGGGACGCGCGCTGCGGAAGGTATCCCAGCTTTCGAGCTTCTGGTCCCAGTATTCGCGTCGGGCCTTGTCGGAGGCCATGAAGTCCTGGTAGTAGACCGGCTGGCGGCGTGTCCACGCACCTTGCGGGCCGCGGAAATCGGGAATGCCGCTACCTGTGGAGATGCCAGCGCCGGTAAAGATCAGGATGCGCTGCGCTCGGCGAAGGTGGTCGGTGAGGGTCATTGCGATTTAAAGCCGCCGCGTCTAAACCGAACAGCGTAGACGCGAAGGGCGCAAAAGAAAATAAACCTAAAGGCGCAAAAAAGAACAAGCGCTATGCGAGAACTGATCTCGGCACAAGGTATGGGGCGCGTGCGTTCCCTGGTCTGGAAGTTGCGATCGGTGCAAAGCCCCATCCCCACCCCCGCCCTCCCCTTGAAAGGGAAGGAGCTGCATACCCATACCCTATCAATCGCAGCTCATCCTCTCGTTCTCGCTCTTCTTTGCGCCCTTTCTTGCCTTTCTTTGCGCCCTTTGCGTCTACGAATTTCGGTTTGGACTTAGAGTCAGGCTTCAAGGACTACGCTTCGCCTCAGCCAACGCCTCCTCCTCCAGCTTCGCATAATCGCGCGGCGGCTCATGCAATAACTGCCGCCGGCTCTTCTCCACGCCCTTCACCACCGCGACGATCGCCTCGTTATACGGCAC
>JBGQKF010000326.1:0-5263 GCA_041499435.1 Gammaproteobacteria bacterium | reverse complement strand
GTGGTCCAGCGCCACTCGAGCGCTCCCTCATAGCGCAAGCCGAGCTGATAGAACTTGAACGCGCGCTGGATGCCGGGGATGCGCTCGGTTGCCGCAATTTCCTCGGGACTCGGCCGATACGAATCGGGCATCTCCCCGATGTTGGTGCCGAGCTCCTCCATCGCGAGCTGGCCGTAGAAGCTGTGCTCGAAGGAAAGCGGCGCGAGGAGCGCGTTGCCCTCGGCTGCGCGGCCGACCGCCAGCAGCGCACGTGCCTGCCAGTAACGCCACACCGGGAGCTGCCGCTCTTTGGGCGACATCGCCTCGGTTGCGCTCAGCACAGTGGCCCAGTCCTGTTGACGCAGCGCCGCCCTGGCCTGCCAGTTGCGCTGGCGGTCGTTGAGACGATCGCCAGCCCGTGCAAACCACACCAGCGCCTCCGGCCGATGCTTCATTGCACCGGCGACCGCGAGCTGGCCCCACACGTAGCCCTGCTCCTCGCCAAAGAACTGCGATTCGATCTTCTCGAAGCGTGCGGCGGCGGCGACGGGCAGCGACTGCGCCAGGCGGACCACTGCGAACATCACCGGCTCGCGCTCGACCCGGGTTTTCAATTTGGCGGGAGGATGATCGAGGTAGCGCTGCGGATTGCGCGCCACGGTCTCGAAAACCCGTGGATCCGGCCGCTTCCCTGCCGGCAGGTATAAAACGATCTGGCGGATCAGCGAAAGATTGTTGGCCTCGAGCGCGAGGCGGATCCGGCTCCAGACGTCGTCTTCGTCGAGCAGGCCCTGGTGCACCATCGCGTCGAACAGCGGCACGCAACTGTCGGGTTGCGGGGTGCCCTGGAACCACAGCGGACGGGCGTCCTTGTATGCACTCTGATCCCGGTGCGCCGCGATCCGCGCCTGCAGCGCATAGCAGGTGAGCTCGGTATCTTCAACTGCGAGGCCGGCGTAGCCCTTCTCGAAAGCTTCCCAATCCTGGTTGCGAGCCAGCACACGCAGCCAGTCGCCGCGCACGCGCTCATTGAGCAGGCTATCGCGATGATCAGCCATGAAGCCTTCCACGACCGGACCGCTGCTCTCGTTTAACCGCGAACGCAATTGCCAGTAAGTGACGTAGCCCGACAGCGGATAGTCCTGCAACTCCGGCGCCAGGCGGGACAGACGCTCGATGTTGCCTTTCTGGAAGGCCTCCCGGGCCGCCATGAAAGCGGCATCCTGATCCATGGCGAGAAGCGGGCTGCTGAGCGCGATCGCACACAGCAGCAGCGTACTCGCGATTGTATTTCTCATTTTGGGCGATACCTTTTCTTCTCGCTCTATTTTTGCACAGATCGGACGCTGCCAGCTATTCATTGTGCCTGCCTGAGGAACACCCGGTAGGCCGGGTTGTCCGTCTCGTCCCAGTACCGGTAGTTCAGTTGCTTGAGAAAGGCGCGAAACGCGGCTTTCTCGCCGCGTGGTACCTGCATGCCGACCAGCACACGCCCGGAGTCAGCGCCGTGGTTGCGGTAATGAAACAGGCTGATGTTCCAGTCCTCGCTCATGCGGTCGAGGAAATTCATCAGCGCGCCAGGGCGCTCCGGAAACTCGAATCGGTACACCATTTCATCCTTCAAGAGCGTGGATTGTCCACCCACCATGTGTCTCACGTGCAGCTTTGCCATCTCGTTGTCACTGAAGTCGCGCGTGGTGAGTCCGTGCCGCTGCAAGTGCCGGACCAGTTTGCGCGTCTCGTCGCGATTGTGGATCGAAAGCCCGACGAACACCTGTGCGCGCTGCGCGTCTGCGTAGCGATAGTTGAATTCGGTCACATTGCGCTTGCCGATCAGCGCACAAAAGCGTTTGAAGCTGCCCGGCTGCTCGGGAATGGTGACCGCGAGGATCGCCTCGCGGTGCTCGCCGACCTCCGCGCGCTCCGCCACGAAGCGCAGCCGATCGAAGTTCATGTTCGCCCCGCAGGCCACGGCCACCAAAGTGCGTCCACGCAGTGAGTGCTTCTCCACCCAGGCTTTCGCACCGGCCACCGCGAGCGCGCCCGCGGGCTCGAGGATGGTGCGCGTGTCCTCGAATACGTCCTTGATGCCTGCGCAAATATCGTCCGTGTCCACCAGAACCATGTCATCCACCAGTTCGCGGCACAGGCGAAACGTTTCCTCTCCCACCTGTTTGACCGCCACGCCATCGGCAAACAAGCCGATCTGCGAAAGGCGTATGCGGTGGCCGGCCTTCAGCGACTCGGTCATGGCGGCGGAGTCTATCGGCTCCACCCCGATAATCTTGATCTCGGGGCGCAGCCGCTTCACATAGGCGGCGATGCCGGCGATCAGCCCGCCGCCGCCGACCGCGACGAAGATCGCTTCGATCGGCCCACTGTGACTGCGCAGAATCTCCATACCGATCGTGCCCTGTCCGGCAATAACGTCTGGATCGTCGTACGGGTGGACGAAGGTCGTCTTTTCGTGTTGAGCGATACGCACGGCCTCCGCGTAGGCGTCGTCGTACGAGTCGCCGGTCAGAATGACGCGCGCGCCGCGGGCGGCCACGGCGGAAACTTTGATGTGCGGGGTGGTGACCGGCATCACGATGGTCGCCTTGCAGCTGAGGTGCTGGGCAGCGTAAGCCACACCTTGCGCGTGATTGCCAGCCGAAGCGCAGATCACACCACGTCGACGTTGCGCGACGGAGAGCCCAGCCATCTTGTTGTAGGCGCCGCGCAACTTGAAGGAGAACACCGGCTGCATGTCTTCGCGTTTGAGCAGCAGCGTGTTGTTCAGGCGAGCCGATAGCGCCGGCGCCGTTTCCAGGGGCGTTTCCACCGCGACGTCGTAAACCCTGGCCTTGAGGATGCGTTCCAGATAGTCGACAGGCATGAATTGCGCATTTTCCGTGGGCGAGTGGAAGAGCGTAGCAGCGTGGCGTCACTCTACGCAAACCGGCGCCGAAAACATTTGTAGAAAGAGCCGCTTGCCGCTATCCTTGGAGAGTCGTAGTGAAGAGCGGCGGGAGCATTGCCCTTGGCAGACGTGGATGCGATGAAACAAGCGGCCGCGCGCGCGGCCATTGCACACGTGCCGGACGACTGTGTGGTCGGCGTGGGCACCGGCTCGACCGTCAAATTCTTCATCGCTGAGCTGGCGAAAATCAAAGGACGCATCGATGCCGCGGTGTCCAGCTCGGTTGCCACGACCGAGCTTCTCAAGGCCGCCGGCATTCGCGTGCTGGACTTGAACAGCGTGGACGAGCTCGCGGTGTACGTGGATGGCGCCGATGAGATCACGCCCCATCTCACCATGATCAAAGGCGGCGGCGGCGCGCTCACCGGAGAAAAGATCGTGGCCGCCGTGGCCCGCAAATTCGTCTGCATTGCCGAGGAGCGTAAGCTGGTCGACGTGCTGGGTCGGTTTCCCTTGGCGGTAGAGGTGATACCCATGGCGCGCAGCCTGGTGGGCCGGGAGCTCGTGCGCCTGGGGGGTCATCCGGAGCTGCGCGAGGGCTATGTCACCGATTACGGCAATCTGATCCTGGATGTGCACGGGCTCAACATCATCCGTCCCCAGGAGATGGAAGCGACGCTGAATCAAATCCCCGGCGTGGTGACTAACGGGCTGTTCGCCAGACGGCCGGCGGACCTGCTGCTGCTCGGAACCGCGCAGGGCGTGAAGAGTATGACCGCCATATGACAGCCGCGCGGTGCGATGCAAACGGATTGTCACCTCGGGAGGGTAGAGTCCACCATTGGAGCGCCCCGCTTGGGTGAATGAAGGAGGCTTAGGCATCATGACCGGCAGCGAACACACTTCCAAACAGTTCGACCAGGAGCTCGAGGCTCTCAGAGCGCGCGTGCTGCAGATGGGCGGTTTCGTCGAACAGCAGGTGAGCCTCGCCGTCGATGCGCTCACCAGCGGCGATCTCGAGCTGTGCGCCAATATCGTGGCCAACGACCATAAAGTGAACGGCATGGAAGTCGGCATCGACGAGGATTGCAGCACCATCATCGCACGCCGGCAGCCAGCGGCGAGCGATCTGCGGCTGATCATGACCGTGGTGAAAACCATCACCGATTTGGAGCGCATCGGCGACGAAGCGGCGAAGATCGCGCGCATGGCGAAGCTCATCAATTCGGTGGATCGCGTGCAGCAGCCGCGTTACGTAGAGATCCGCCGCATGTCCTCGTTGGCGCTGGAGATGCTGCGCAAGTCGCTGGACTGTTTCGCGCGGCTCGATGTGAGCGGCTCGGCCGAGGTGGTGCGCACCGATCAGCACGTCGACGACGAGTTCCGCGCCATCTTGCGCCAGCTCATCACCTTCATGATGGAAGATCCGCGCACCATCTCCGCCTCGATCGAGATTCTGTTCATCGCCAAAGCGCTCGAGCGCATCGGCGACCACGCCAAGAACATCTCCGAGTACGTGATCTACATGGTGAAGGGCAAGGACGTGCGCCACGTCACCCTGGAAGAGATCGAGCGCGAGATCATGGCGTGAGCACACGCTGGCGGCTACCAGCCAGGCTAGCCTCGGGATAGCGGTATCGCCCGCATCCGACCGTATGCATCGATGGCCGACCTCTCCACGCTCGCCGCAGTAGACCTGGGCTCCAACTCGTTCCGGTTGCAGGTTGCGCGGGTGGTGGACGATCAGATCTATCCGCTCGACTCCCTGCGCGAACCGGTGCGTCTGGCTGCGGGAATCGACGCTCAGAAGCGTCTCGACGAAGCTTCCCAGCAGCGGGCGCTTGAGTGCTTGCAGCGCTTCGGCGAGCGCCTGCGCGGCTTACCGGCCGAAGCCGTGCGCGCGGTCGGTACTAACACGCTGCGCGTAGCCAAGAACGCCAAAGAGTTTCGCGCCAAGGCCGAGGCCGCGCTCGGCTTCCCGATCGAAGTCGTCGCCGGCCGCGAAGAAGCGCGTCTTATTTATCTGGGCGTTGCGCACGATCTGCCGGTGACTGGCGAGAAAAGACTGGTGGTCGATATCGGCGGCGGTTCCACCGAGCTCATTATCGGCAGCGGCTATCGCGCGCAAAAGCTGGAAAGCCTGTACATGGGCTGCGTCAGCTACAGCATGAGATTCTTTCCCGGCGGCAGACTCTCGAAGAGCAACTTGAAGCAGGCTGAGCTCGCCGCGCGCATCGAGGTGCAGACCATCGTCCGCGAATTTTCCGCTGGCCATTGGAAGGAAGCGGTGGGCTCGTCTGGCACCGCACGCGCGTTGGCCGACATCATCGAGCAGAGCGGGTGGAGCACCGGCGGCATAAGCGCTGACGGTCTAGACCGCCT
>JBGQKF010000325.1:0-5278 GCA_041499435.1 Gammaproteobacteria bacterium | reverse complement strand
GCCATGTTACTCGTCCTGAGGAAGCGTGTAACCGGTCCGCCTAACCCGAATCCGGGCGAGCGTCCCCGCAAACCGGTGTTTCGAGCAAAGACCGCGGTGTTCCCGTCATTCCATCCGCGCCGGCCTCCACCCATACTGCGCTGGCCGGTGCATTCCGGAATCTTTTCCACTCTGAAGGAAGAAGCAGTTCAGCATGAATTCGCAGTTCCCAGCCGCAGCCATCGGATGCGATGCACCGACCGCTGCCGCCGCCAACACGGCCGCCCGGGCGCTCGACGCGTTCCTCCGTGCGGTTGGCGACCCGCTGGCGCAGACGCAGCACCTGCTCGAACGTTATCCGACTTTCGCGGCGGGTTATGTTTTGCGCGTGGCGGTCGCCGTGGCGGCCAAGGATCCGGCGTCGCTCGCCTGGCTCGATGAGACGTTGCGCGCAGCCGACAGCGCTCCCGTACGCTGGAGTGCGCGCGAGCGCGCTCATCTCGCTGCCGCGCACGCCTGGCGGTCGGGAGATCCCGCTATTGCCGCTGAGCGCTATGTCGCTGTGCTGCGGGAATCGCCTCACGATCTGCTGGCCCTGCGGCTCGCCCAATCCTGCTATCTCTTTCTCGGGCAGACCACGGCGCTGTGCGAAGTCGTGGATCTCATCTGGCATTCATGGCGCGACGGGATGCCGGGATTTCAGTACGTGCTTGCCATGGCTGCATTCGCATGCGCAGAGAACGGGCAGGCACAGCACGCGCATCGGCTGGCACAGCGGGCGCTCGAGATCGAGCCCGCTTCCCCGGCAGCGATCCACGCGGTGGCGCATGCATTGTTCGACGCGGGAGAGCATGCGCGGGGAGCGCAATGGCTGCACCAGCGGTGGCCGCACTGGGGCGTTGACAGTCGCATGGCCGGCCACAACGCCTGGCATCTCGCTACGTCCGAGCTGGAGTCGGGCGATGCGGTGCGTGCCCTCGTGATACTGGATCGCGACCTTTTGCCGGCGTCGATGACTTCGCTTGGCGACGCTACCGATGCCACCTCACTGCTTTGGCGGCTGCAGCTCGACGGTGTAGATCCGGGTCGCCGCTGGCAGCGGCTTTCGGAGCTCTGGGCTGCGCACAGCGTACCGGGCTTCTGGGGCTTGCTCGACGTGCATGCGGCGATCGCGTTCAATGCCGCAGGCCACGTTCAAAGAGCGCGCCAGCATGTGAGTGCAATCGAGCGGTGTGCGCAAGGCGATACGCATGCAGCCGAAGTTGCGCGGAGCGCCACGTTGGCGGCCGTACGGGCGATCGCTGCGTTCGCCGGCGGCGCGTGGGGGAAAGCCTGCGTCCAGTTGCGTGCCCTGCTGTCCTCAGTCCATAAGCTCGGGGGCAGTCACGCGCAGCACGAAGTATTCGTGCGCATGCTGCACCATGCGCAAGAGCGCTCCTACGGTGCCGAGGCCGTGATTGCGTGAGGCAGGGACGCGGCGTCATGCGGCGTGCCGCCCTTGGTCTTGCGCCAGGTGGCAGGCGGCACGCCGAATGCGCGCTTGAAGGCGCGGTTGAAGGCGGCCTCGGAATCGTAGCCGACGTCATGCGCGATCTGCGCAACGCCGCGCTGGCCCGACAGCAGCTCCTGCGCGGCCAGAGACAGGCGCCACTGCGTAAGATATTGCATGGGCGGTTGGCCGAGCAGCTCGCCGAACCGATCCGCAAGCGCCGAGCGGGAAAGTCCGACCTGCTTCGCGAGCTCGTCCACCGTCCACGCATAGTTGGAATCTCCATGCAGGAGTGCGAGCGCGCGGCCAACGAAGCGATCGCGCAACCCCGCGAACCAGCCGGTCTGCTCGCTGGGGAGCGTCTCGACGTAGTGGCGGATCGCTTCGACGAACAGTAGCTCCGACAACTTGGCGAGCACGGTCATGCCACCGGGCCTGGGCGTCATGCTCTGCGCAACCGAGAAGCGAACCGAGCTGTGCACCCAGTCGGCGATGCTGTGGTCGCTGACGCTCACCTGCAGCAGCCGGGGCAGGCCTGCCAGGATCGGCTCGCTCAGCCGCCGATCGCATGCGAGATAGCCGCAGACCAGACGCGTGGCCTCGCCGAGGCTGCCGCGACTGAGTGGTGTGACCTCGCCCGGGCGCAGCAGAGAATGCAGTTCCTGCCCGCTCACTTCGATGGGGATGAGATCGCCGGGCTCCGAGCTGGCCAGCACATGCCGATCTCCACGCGGAAACACGATCAAGTCACCCTGGCGCACTTCGACCGGCTCGCCGCCGAGCAGCTGAGCACGGCAAGATCCTTCGGTCACCAGATGATAAGGAATGATGTGCTCGGCCTCCGGCATGAGCAGGGCGCCGATGCTGCTTGCTGGCGGCGTGAGATAAGACCAGCCCGCCCTCAGCTCAGCCTCGAGAAATACAGCTCCGGTGAGCCGTATTGCGCTCAGTACGTGTGAGAGTGCGTCCATCGAGTCCTCCGTGTGCCGGGATGCAGATCCAACCGGCTCGTGCCACTTCAAAGACAAGCCCCATCATTGCCAGTTCACCGGGAAAGGCCGCACAATCTCAAGCCCAGTGCCTCTCAAAGTGCCGGCCCGATGAAGAGCCTTTGGTTATTGCTTGCCGCCCCGGTGGTCTACAGCGCCGTGCTCGCTGCGGATACCGCACATTTTATCGGCAAGGTCACGGTCGAGTGGCTGGACGACGACCCTTTCATTCCCAGAATGCGGCTCATCGAGGATTTTGGCTTCGCCGATCCGCGGGGCAAGAGCTGGGTTGCGAGCAAGGGCGCGGTGCTCGACGGCAGATCGCTGCCGCTGCTGTTTCGCGACACTTTCGGCCTGCCGTTCGAGGGACAGTATCGGAAGACCGCCGTCGTTTACGATCACTACTGTCAAGCCATGAATGAGCCGTGGCGTCAAGTACAGCGCATGTTCTACGATGCAGCCGTCACCGAAGGTGTCGATCCGATCGAAGCGAGGCTGATGTATGTGACGCTCTATGCGTCCGGATTGCGCTGGGAGATGAAGGATTCATCATGCTTTCGCGGATGCCACGCGGCCGCCGCTTCGCTCACCTGGAAGCCGGCGAGTGCCGACATCGACTTCACCCCGGTGATGAGCTGGGTGCGGGAGAGCGCCCCGGACCTGGATCAGATCGATCAGCGATTGGATGGAGTGATCAAAAGGCCGGGTCCGCACATTTTCGTGCAGGCACGCTGAGCCGAGGCGGCGATTGGCGTACTCGGCTTGGCGTCCAGCGGGCTAGAGTGGGCGTTAATTATCTCGCGTCATGAATGACTCCGCCTTCACGCTGGAGCCTTTCGGCATCGAGCTCCCTGTCGACCTGATGCGCGCAATCCATGCCGTTGTTGGCCTGACATCGTTCGATCATCCTGCGACGGCGTTCTGCAAGGCCGTCGGGCCCCGACACCGGTTCGAGATGTTCGGCGCGCATTTGCACGTCGACCTGATGGGGACAGGCGATGCCGTTATTACGCTCGCATTCCACGATTCTTTGTCGCCGATATGCGGCCTGCTCCGGTGTCAGACCGTTGCCACCCGCGGGCGCCGCCGCGGGCATGCCCGGCGGCTGGTTCGCCGCGGGGGAAGATGGGGACACACGCGGCTGCGGCCGGTTTGCCTCCGGTGGAGGCGGCGTGCCCTCTTGAATGACATTCTCCTCGATATGCACCGGCTCGACGCTGACCCCAGGGGGCGGCGTATCGGTGTAATGCACCTCACCGTTCGCATCGGTCCATTTGTAGATCTGCCCAGCGGGCGCGCTGGCACAGCTCAGCAGCAAAGCCGCTGCCAGAAGCTTGGTATAGAAAGCAACGAATGACCAGTGGGCTGCTCGCATCATGGCTGTGTTTCCCCGAGAATGACACGGCACACCGCGTCGCAGCCATTATCCAAGTCTGCCGCCGAGCTGGCAAGAAAGTTGGCCCCACCCCCTCGGGATGCTAAATCGATAACGGTGCTTTGCCCCTAGCCCGAAAACTCGCGCAGCAGCTTCCCGGGTCGACCGCAGTCCGCGATCGGCCCCTTTTCGTCCACCACGCGCCTGCCATTGATCCACACGCCATGCAGACCCAGAGCGGGCGTATCGACGCGGCTGGCACCGGCAGGCAGATCGAACACGCGGCGCTTCTCGCCACGTCCGACGCGCGCCGGATCGAACAGGATCATGTCCGCCCACGCGCCTGCGGCCAGCCGCCCACGATCGCGGATGCGATAGATGTCCGCAGGACGGCTGGTCACCGACTGCACCGCTTCCTCCAGCGTCAGATCGCCGCGCTCGCGCACCCAGTGACCGAACAGATGCAGACCGAATCCGGCATCGCATAGAAATGACAGATGCGCGCCCGCGTCAGAAAGCGCGATCGACGCGTTCGGATGCCGCAGCAGGTGGCGCACCGAGTCCTCGTCGGTATTGAACAGCTGGCACTCCACCATCGCGTCGAGCTCCCCATCGAGTCCGAAATCGAAGAACCAGTCGAACGCATCCTTGTTTTCCTCGTGCGCGAGCTGTCCGACGTTACGTCCGACCAGGTGCTGATGCTTCGGATCGGCCACCTCGAGGATGGTCATGTGATCCAGGCTGTGATAGGAGAATCGATTCGGGACGGTCTTGCTGCGCGCTTCCGCTTTGACGGTGGCACGAAACTGCGCATCGGCGAGGATCTCACGGTAGCGCTCGCTGCCCTCGGCCACCATCGCCGGGCGCCAGGCCAGAATCGCTTCCAGCGGATAAGGATGTCGCAGCGTGAATTGCATGCCGAGCGGAAAACAGCCCACCTGTCCCCACAGCTCGCGCCCGCGGCTGCGCGCCTGACCGATCTTGTCGAGCTCATCGAACACGAACTTGGGATCGTTGGGATCGATGAAGAGCGCCGCGATCATCACCGGCCGGCCGCTGCGCGCGGCGATCTGCTCCAGCCACGGCACCGTGGTGTTCATCCCCTTGGTGAGCATGAAGACGCCGCGCCCGGCCTCACCGAGCGCTCCGGTGAGCTCGGTCAGCTCGTGCTCATCGGCGAGCCGCGAGGGCATCGGAATGCCGTTTTCGCCGTTGTGCTGCTCCAGTGTGGTGGTGGAGAAACCGACTGCACCGGCGTGCAGGCCGTCGAGAACGATTCGCTTCATCTGCGCGACCTCTTCCCGGGTGGCGGCGCGCATCGACGCTTCCTCTCCGAGCACATAGGTACGCACCGAGGAATGGCCGATGAACGATGCGACATTGGGAACCGTGCCCTGATGCTCGAGTGTGCCCAGATACTGCGGATAGGACTCGAAGTCCCAGTTC
>JBGQKF010000324.1:0-5285 GCA_041499435.1 Gammaproteobacteria bacterium | reverse complement strand
GTGCACTTCCGCGCCGACTTCGCTGACATCGCCGAGCAGATTCTGGTATGCAAAGCACCCGGCCCGATGCTCGCCGATCCCTCCGATTTTCCGTGGCGAAACTTGGCACCGGGGATCCGCCTCAAACCCAACGGACGCGCGTTCGTGCGTGTTTGAGGCAAGCGGCAAGACGCACGGGATAGATCGTTGTGCCATCTCACTGATCGTCTGTAACGTACCAATCAACTCCTGGCCATCGATTCTTCGATAACGACGCTTGCATCCGCTGTGCGTGACGGCCGCGGCAAGTTCGCGCTATTCTCGGCGCATTCTCGCCTCGGTGGCGCAAATGCAAGAGTGGTTGATCGTCTGGGCCGCGGTCCTGGTCATCGGCTTCGCCGCCGCGATCGGCCTGCGCGCGCTGCGCAGGAAAGGCGGTGCTCAGACTGCTCTCCCTGCGGCCGCAGCGAGTGCGGCGGACCAAATGCCCGCGCCGGAACGATCGGCCGGCCGGGCGCCAACGACCACAGCCAATGCCATCGCCCTGGCGCAGCAGCTGGCTCCGGTCTACGAAGCCAGTTCCCATCCGAGAGACCTGCTCGACCAGCCCGAATTCGCGCGTGCCGTCGAGGTGCTGAGCGACCCGTCGCTGGCGCTGGAGCAGCTCATCAACTACTGCCTCGGCAGCAATGAGGAGCTCGCCGTAATCGCGGCCGAGGCGCTGGTACGGCGCGAAGATGCGGCGCCGGCAGTCCAGCGCGTGGTGGGCTACCTGATTTATGCGAATGTCTGGCGCGCCTTCTTCATCCTGCGCGTGCTCGAAAAGCACGCTTCAGCGCCGGTGCTCGCTACAGTGCTCGTGCAGGCGCGAGGCTGGTGGGCGCGCAATCCGATCCTTCCCAGGATCCTCGCCGATTTCGCCGAGCACTGCGTCGCCAAAGGCGAGCCGCTGCACTTCGACGCAGCGCTGAGCGCACAACCGAACGCCGAGCCCGATGCCATCCGCGCATTGCTGGAAGTGCTGACTACGCCACGGGCAGCGCGTTTGCGCAGCGCATTCGAAGAGTGGCAGCGCACCCGGGTGGATCAGAAGTATCTGCGCTCGGTGGGCCGGGTGTGGGACGCTGCGCATGACGCTTCGCTCATCGTGCAACATGCCCGCCTGCAGGCGCTGACCGATGCCGCCGTGCAGGGCATCGAGCGCGATCCGCCGCAGTCATTCGTGGTGAGTGGAGAGCCGGGCTCGGGCAAGACTGCGCTGGTGCACGCGATCGCGCAGCACTTGATGGCGGCCGGATGGATCGTGTTCGAATCGTCCGCGGCCGACGTGTTGTCCGGCCAGGTCTATATCGGACAGCTCGAGCAGCGCGTGAAGGAGCTGCAGGACCATCTGCACGCGGGACGCAAGGTTCTTTGGTACATCCCTCAGTTCCACGAGCTCTACTACGGCGGGCGTCATCGCTTCAGCCCGCAGGGTATCCTCGATCTGCTGCTGCCCACAGTGGAAGCCGGGCGCCTGTGCATCCTGGGCGAGGTACCGCCGGCAGCGCTGCAGAAGCTCTTGCAGGAGCGGCCCCGCCTGCGTCTCGGGTTCAAGGAATTGCGCGTAGAGCCGCTGGGTATGGAAGACAGCGTGAGGCTCGCCCAGGCATTGATCGCGCATGAGTTCGCGCCAGCGCATGTGTCGGTAGACAGCAGCGTCGCTCGCGAGGCGCTGGATCTGGCGCGCTCTTATCTCGCCGGACGCGCGCTGCCGGGTGCGCTGATCGAGCTGCTGCGTACCACCGCTGCACGAATGGCAACCGACGAAGGCGACACGTTTGCGATGCGTCGCGAAGATCTGCTGGTCACTTTGTCGCAGCTCACGGGGTTGCCTAAGAGCGTGCTCGACGAGCGTGAAGGTCTGCATCCCGCCGATCTCGCAGCGTTCTTCGAGCAGCGCGTGATGGGCCAGCCCGAGGCGGTAAGCTGCCTGGTAGACCGTGTGGCCATGCTGAAGGCGGGTCTCACCGATCCGAACCGTCCGATCGGGGTATTCCTGTTCGCAGGACCCACCGGCACCGGCAAGACGGAGGTGGCGAAGATGCTCGCCGAGTTCCTGTTCAGCTCGCAGGACCGCATGATCCGGCTGGACATGAGCGAGCTGCAGGACTTGGCATCGGTCTCGCGCGTGATCGGCGACACCGGTGAGTCGCGGGACGTCGACTCGCTCGCCAATCGCATTCGCAAACAGCCGTTCTCGGTGATCTTGCTCGACGAGTTCGAGAAGGCACATCCGCGTGTCTGGGACCTTTTCCTGCAGGTGTTCGACGACGGGCGGCTCACCGATGCACTGGGCAACCCCGCCGACTTCCGGCACAGCATCATCATTCTCACCTCCAACCTGGGCGCCACCGAGCATCAAGCCACGAGTCTCGGCTTCACCGCAGCCAACGCGCCGTTCGGCGAAGCACAGGTTTTGCGCACCATCGCCACGACGTTCCGTCCCGAGTTCGTCAACCGCATCGACCGCGTCGTGGTGTTTCGTCCGCTGTCGCGCGCAGTCATGCGCGACATCCTGAGAAAAGAGCTCAAAAGTGTTCTGCAGCGCCGTGGCTTTCGCAGCCGCGAGTGGGCGGTGGAGTGGGAAGAGTCGGCCATCGAGTTTCTACTGAACAAGGGCTTCACACGCGACATGGGTGCACGGCCGCTGCGACGCGCGATCGAGCAATACCTGCTGGCACCGATCGCCATGAGCATCGTCGAGCATCGCTTTCCACAAGGCGACCAGTTCCTGTTCGTGCGCAGCGATGGCAATGGAGTGCAAGTGGAGTTCGTCGACCCGGATGCCTCCCCGGCTGCCGGCGATGCTGCTGAGAGGGAGCCTGCAGCGGCCACGGGGCTGAAGCTCGGGCCGCTCATCCTCTCGGCGCGCGGCGTGGAGACCGAACGGCGTTTTCTCACTGAGCGGTTCGCGGCGCTCGAGCAGCGTATGGCCTCGGAAGGCTGGATGGCGACCAAGGCGGCACAGCTCGCGAATCTCAACCGCACGGGCTTCTGGAGCGATCCCGAACGCTTCGCCACGCTCAGCAGAATCGAGCTCATGGATCGCATCGGCGCTGGCGTGGAAACCGCACGTTCCATCATGCGTCGCCTGGACTCGCGCGCCGGGCAGCGCACTGCGCTGCCTGCTTCCCTGCTCTCCAACCTTGCGCAGCAGATCTATCTGCTCGAATGCGCATTGCACGATCTGGGTGCGCAATGCTCCGCCGAGGTATTCCTGAGCATCGAGCCGGTGGCTGGCGAGAGCGGGGTCGCTCGCAGCGATTTACCCTGGCCGCTCATGCTCGCGGGAATGTATCGCGAGTGGGGTCGCAAGCGCCGCATGCGCGTGCAGGTGCTGCGTGATGGCCACGGCGAGGGCGATGCGCAGCTCGCGGTTCTGGCCATCGGCGGCTTCGGCGCGCACGGCATTCTGCAACGCGAAGCCGGCCTGCACGTGATGGAAGTGCCGGATGCCGAGGAAGCCCTCCAACGCTTCACCGCGCGTGTGCGCATCGCGCCGCAGCCGCCACAGCCCAGGCCGGTGGCCCAAAGCGAAGCGGACTTCGCGCTGCGCTGCCTCGCCTCACAGGCGGTCTCCAACACCATTGTGCGGCGCTATCGCCGACTGCCCTCGCCGCTGGTGCGCGATGCGATCGCCGGCTGGCGTACCGGGCGGCTCGATCAAGTGCTCGGCGGCGATTTCGATCTGATCACGTAGCCGACCTCCATCGGCTATTTCCATCGGCACGCAACGCGGGTACGCTTGGCGCCATAAGCAGCCAATCTAAGGAGGAGACGATGGCGGTGAGAAAGAAGAACAAGCCCGAGCCCAAAGTGGTGCGACCCGATGACATCGATCCACACCACAATTGGACGCGCCCGGTGCAGGCGCCCGGCCATATGCAGGTGGATTTCGAGGAGCGCGTCAACTTTCGCCGGCTGCACGACTATCGGCTCGCGCGCGTGCGGGCTGCGCTGTCGGGGTCGGGCCTCGGTGCGCTGCTCAGCTTCGATCAGCACAACATCCGCTATACGACCAGCACCGTGATCGGCGAATGGGCGCGCGACAAGCTGACGCGCTATTCGCTGCTCACGGGCAACGGTGAGCCTTACATCTGGGATTTCGGCTCGGCGGCGAAACATCACCGCCTGTACTCGCCCTGGCTGCATCAGGACCATTGCCGTGCCGGCCTGCTTGGCATGCGCGGCGCAGTGGGCAGCGACATCACGCTGTTTCGCGAAGCTGCCGTCGAGATCAAGTCGCTTCTGGACGCGGAAGGCGTGGGCCGCATGCCGCTCGGCATCGATGTCGTAGAGCCGCCGATGCTGTTCGAGCTGCAGCGGCTCGGCATCGAAGTGCGCGATGGACAGCAGGTGATGCTGCAGGCACGCGAGGTCAAGAGCACCGATGAGCTCACGCTGCTCAACATGGCCGCGGCGATGGTTGACGGCGTCTATCAGGATATCGCCGAAGCGCTCAAGCCCGGTGTGCGCGAAAGCCAGATCGTAGCGCTCGCCACAGCGCGCTTGTACGAGATGGGCTCGGACTGCGTGGAAGCGATCAACTCGATCTCCGGAGAGCGCTGCTCTCCGCATCCACACAACTTCACCGACCGGCTGATACGGCCCGGCGATCAGGCGTTCTTCGACATCATCCAGTCCTTCGTCGGCTATCGCACGTGCTATTACCGCACCTTCAGCGTCGGACGCGCTACGGCGCCTCAGCGGACCGCGTATCGCAAAGCGCGCGAGTGGATGGACAAGGCGATCGATCTGCTCAAACCTGGCGTGAGCAGCGACAAGATCGCCCGTGCATTCCCGAAGGCGCAGGAGATCGGCTTCGCGAGCGAGATGGATGCGTTCGGTTTGAACTTCTGCCACGGCCTCGGCCTCGGTCTGCACGAACGGCCGGTGATCAGCCGCTTGAACTCGTTCAAAGAGCCGATCGAGTTGAAAGTCGGCATGGTGTTCGCAGTGGAGACCTATTGCCCGGCAACCGACGGCGTATCCGCCGCGCGCATCGAAGAGGAGGTGATCCTGACGCCGAAAGGGCCGCAGGTGATTTCGTTGTATCCGGCAGAGGAGCTGCCGGTGGCGAATGCGTACTGAGAAGTGGTGAAAAGGTGAAGAGGTGAAAAGGTGAAGAGGTGAAGAGGTGAAGAGGTGAAAAGGTGAAGAGGTGAACAAATGAGCGCTGCCGGTTTGCCGATGACAACAGATGTATGGAGAAGCATCTTAGTTTGGTCTTTCAATTGCCGCGACCGCTTCACCTTTTCACCTCT
>JBGQKF010000323.1:0-5295 GCA_041499435.1 Gammaproteobacteria bacterium | reverse complement strand
GCTCAACTGGGGCCCGCTCAACATCGAGCGTCGTGAAGAGCCGCGCGCGGGCCGCGAATTCTTCGCCGCCGGCACGACCGAGCATCTGATCTTCGTGCGTTTGAGCGACTATTACGTGCGGCGGGAATCGAATGGCGAAACCACCGAGGGCCAATATCTCGCGGGTCAGGTGTCGATCCATCCGGCCGGCATCCCGATTCGCTGGGAATGGACCTCGAAGCTCAACTTTCTGATGCTGACGCTCGCTCCTGCTTTCCTCGATCGAGTGGCACAAGGTACGTTCGGCTTTGAGACGACCCCGGTGCAACTCTGGCACGAGGATGGCAGGCACGATCCGTTGATCAACAACGTAGCCGCTGCGCTCTTACGCGAACTGCTCGGCATCGACGCCGCTACACCCGCCTTCATCGAGGCGCTGGCGACCGTGCTGAGCGTCCACCTGATTCGACATTACTCCGAAGCCGGGCAAACGGCCCGCGAGTTGACGCCCGCGCATCGGGCAGTGTCCGCCGCCGTCCGCTTCATCCGTGAACACTACGCCCAGGAAGTCAAGCTATCCGACATGGCGGACGCGGCGGGCGTGAGCACCTTTCATCTCACGCGACTGTTCAAGAAGACCGTGGGCATGTCCCCGCATCAGTACCTGGTCGAAGTCAGGGTCCACAGCGCTCACGCGCTGCTCGCTTCTGGAGCGGAGCGTCCGACGCTTGCCGAGGTCGCCGCCGCAGTAGGCTTCTCGGACCAGAGCCATCTCACGCGTCAATTCAAGCGCATTCTGGGGACGACGCCGAAGAAGGCTCGCTCCTGAGTTGATTCCGGCGCGGACGGTTCGCTGGCGTGTGGCGCAGCCAAGCGCTGCACACGCGCGCCGCGTCAACGCAATCCTCAATCGCTCACGGCTTGGAGAAGCCGTATTTGTCGAGGATGGAGCGGCCTTTTCCCGAGCGCACGAACACAATGAAATCTGCGGCTCGCCGTTCATCCCTCGAACCCCTCACCACAGCGATCGGGTAAAGGATTGCCTGGTGCAAAGGTACTTGCGTTGCGGAGCGGACTTTTCCACAGTCAATCACTCCGCGGCGCGCCGCTTGCTTTCCCTAAGCGACCGAAAGCCCAATTCACGCGCAACGGCGTACAATCGGTCCACCTATGCGCTTTTCGATACATCGAGTTCGTTGGGTCGCCCGGCTGGCGCTCGCTGCCCTGCTGCTGGCGCAGGGTATTCACTTTGCCCAGGCCTGCATCGTCAATGCCCATCGGCCGGCGATGGCCTTCGGCGCGGATCACTGCAAGACGCAGAATCAGCAGACTCCCATTTCTCCGAATGCCTGCCTAAGCCAGTGCCTCCAGGCCGATCAGTCGTCTAGTGCCTACCACGCAGACGTGCCCGGGGCACCGAATGTAGCGGCGCTCGTCTTACCTATAGAGTGCATCCAGCAGCCGGTACGTCGGGTGTTCACGAGCACCCGGATTATCCTCGATAGAAGTCCATCCCCCGCCTTCAGATTCTGTAGTCTTCAGCTGTAGCCCGTTCTCCGCCGGGCGCGCCACTGATGCGGCGCAATTGTACTTTTCTTCCGCGGAGGATTTATGTCTTTCTATCTACGCCAGAGCGCATCGCGCCTCTGGTATGCCCGCATTTCTGCATGCTTGCTCATGGCTTGCCTCTCTGGGCTTACGTCGGCCGACGAGCCATTGTCGTTGCAGGAAGCTTTGGCGCTTGCCTCTCAGCAGGCTCCCCAACTGTCTGCGCAAAGGTACGGTATCGAAGCCGCACAACGCGCCATTGTGCCCGCGCGTGAGTTGCCCGATCCCAAATTGTTCTTTGGCGTTGACAACCTGCCGGTGACCACGTCGGAGGCATTCAGCGTGACGTCCGACTTCATGACCATGCGCAAGATCGGGGTCATGCAAGAGTTTCCGCGTCGTCAGAAACGCGAGCTCAAGGGACAGCTGGCGGAGCAAGTCGCTGCGCGTGAATCAGCCATGCTCGTCGACGCGCAAGCCGCGCTGCGGCGTGACGTGGCGGCGGCCTGGTTTCAGCTCTACTTCGCGCAACGCATGGGTGCGGTCATGTCTGAGCAGATTCAGGAAACGACGCTGCAGCGCGACGCTTTGGGTGCAGGCCTGAAATCCAACCGCACTCAGCCGGCCGATCTGCTCTCGGTTGAGGTCGGGTTGCAGTCTTTGCTCAACCGCCGCGCGCAGTATGACAAGGAAAGCGCAAGAGCCAGAGCGATGCTCGCCCGCTGGCTTGGACCCGCGGCTGATCGGCCGCTGGCGGAATTTGCGCCCGACAGCCTGCCGATGCAAACCGACACTTTGCTCGCTCACATCGAGCAACACCCTCACGTGCAGTCGCTCGACCGGCAGATTGCGATCGCGCAGACGGAAGCGTCGATAGCGCAAGCCGCCACAAAACCGGACTGGAGCCTGGAGTTCGCCTACGCGCAGCGGGGTCCCGGGTTCTCCAACATGGTGTCTGTACAAGTTTCCATTGATCTGCCGATTTTCCAGTCACAGCGCAAGCACCCGGAGATCGCTTCCAAGGCCGCCCTGGTGGGGCAGGCGATTCAATTGAAAGAGGATGCGGTTCGCTCACATGTTGCTGAGGCGCGTGCCGCATTGACCGACTGGGACGCCGCGCGCGACCGGGTGAAACACTATGACGAGTCTCTCCTGCCCTTGGCTCGGGATCGAGTGAAGTCGACGCTTGGCGCTTATCGCGGCGGCCGTGGAGATCTTGCAGCGGTGCTCGACGCACGCCGAATGGAGCTCGATCTGAAGCTGCAACGCTTGCAGATTCTGTCGGAACAAGCCACCGCGTATGCGCAACTTCTTTACTTCGTGCACCTGGAGCGCGGCAAATGAAGCGTCGTAGTTTCAGTCTTGTCGTGTTACTTGTCGCGGCCGTCGTGTTGATCGGTCTATCCGGATACTGGCTGGGAATGAAACGATCAATGCTGGTTACTGCGCCGGCCCCTTCTGATGCCACCGCGGGTGCACCAGCGACGCCGAGCAAGGCAGGCGAGAACGTCGATCCGAAAACCGGTCGCAAGGTGGTGTACTGGCACGATCCCATGGTGCCCGGTGCGAAGTTCGACAAGCCCGGCAAATCGCCCTTCATGGATATGCCGCTGGTCCCGGTGTATGCGGATCAGGCCGCGGATGAGGGCAAGGTTTCCATATCGCCCCGCACCACGCAAAACCTCGGCATTAGAACGGTTGCGGTTGCCGAAGGGCAAATGGATACGGGAGTAGAAACGGTCGGGGCCGTCGCTATCGATGAGCGCACCATCACCGCGGTTCAGTCTCGTGTCAACGGATACATCGAGAAGCTCTACGTTCGCGCACAGTACGATCCGGTTAAAAGCGGTCAACCGCTCGTCGAGATCTATGCGCCAGAATGGCTCTCGGCGCAGGAAGAATATCTGACACTGAAGCGTGCTACGCAGCCCGGGGCTGAGGTTCTAGCTGAAGCGGCGCGAGAGCGCCTGGCCCTGCTCGGCATATCGGATCAACAGATTCGGCGTCTCGAGCAGGCGGGCGAGACTAATCCGCGTGTCACCCTGTACGCGCCGGAGGGCGGCGTGGTGTGGGAGCTCGGCACACGCGATGGCAGTGCCGTCAGCCCTGGCATGACGCTGTTCAAACTCGCCAACCTGCGCAGCGTATGGGTCAACGCCGAGGTTCCGGAAACGCAAACTGCACTGGTGATGCCAGGCGCGAAAGTCACAGCGCGTGCGGCAGCATTTCCGGACAAGGCGTTCCAGGGCCGGGTGACGCTCATCCTGCCCGATGTGAATCCCGTGACCCGGACCATTAAAGCGCGCATCGAAATCGACAACCCGGAACGCTTGCTCAAACCTGGAATGTTTGCGCGCCTCGAGTTCGCCGCCCGCGATAGGCGTGGGCTGATGGTCCCCACTGAAGCGGTAATCTACACGGGCAAGCGCAGCGTCGTCATCGTTGCCGAGGGCGACGGCAAATTTTGGCCTGTGGAAGTGCAAACCGGGCGTGAGAGCGCTGATATGGTCGAAATCCGCAAGGGCTTGAAGCTCGGCCAGAGGGTCGTTGCTTCCGGGCAATTCTTGATCGATTCAGACGCCAGCCTCACCGGCGTGCTGGCGCGCATGAATGATCCGAACGCCGCACAGCCACCTGCATCTCCCAAACCGCAGAGCCATCGCGGCGAAGGCAAGATCGTCGCGTTTGCAGGAAATCGTGTCACGCTCCAGCATGGCCCGATTCCCAGCGTCGGATGGGGCGCGATGACGATGTCGTTCGTCGCTCCGCCGAAGGGATTGCCGCGCGGCCTGGAAGTTGGAGACCATGTGTCGTTCGAATTCGTCATGGAGAAGTCCGGCACTGCGCAACTCATATTCATTGCGCCGAGTCCTGCTGTTACTCCGAAGCCCGCCGAAGGAGCAAAGAAATGATCGCAAGGCTCATTCGCTGGTCCATTACCAACCGCTTCCTGGTCCTGTTGGCGACCTTGCTGCTCACAGCGTGGGGCGCCTGGTCGATGCTGAACACGCCGCTCGACGCGCTGCCGGATTTGTCGGATGTGCAAGTGATCATCCGCACGACTTATCCGGGACAGGCGCCGCAGATCGTCGAGGACCAGGTCACCTACCCGCTCACAACTACGATGCTCTCCGTGCCAGGCGCTAAGACGGTGCGCGGCTTTTCTTTCTTCGGCGACTCGTTCGTATACGTGCTGTTCGAAGATGGTACCGATCTGTACTGGGCGCGCTCACGTGTGCTCGAGTATCTCAACCAGGTGCAGGGTCGCCTGCCCGCAGCGGCCAAGACCGCTCTGGGCCCCGATGCCACCGGTGTGGGCTGGATTTACGAATACTCAGTCGTGGATCGGACTGGGCAGCACGACTTGAGCCAGTTGCGTGCCTTGCAGGACTGGTTCCTGAAATACGAGCTCAAGTCGGTGCCCAACGTCGCGGAAGTAGCGTCGGTCGGTGGCTTCGTGCGCCAGTATCAGGTCGTGCTCGATCCAGATCGCCTGCGCATCTATGCCCTGCCCTACAGCCGCGTGGTGCAGGCCATTCGCAATGCCAATCGGGAATCCGGTGGCTCGGTCTTGGAGCTCGGCGAAGCCGAATACATGGTTCGCTCCCGCGGCTATCTCAAGTCGCTTGATGACTTCCGTAACATCCCGATCGCGCTGGGCGACAACGGTACCCCGGTGCTGCTCAAAGATGTAGCCCGCGTACAAGTCGGCCCGGAGCCGCGGCGTGGAATCGCCGAGTTGAACGGCCAGGGCGAGACGGTGGGCGG
>JBGQKF010000322.1:0-5296 GCA_041499435.1 Gammaproteobacteria bacterium | reverse complement strand
GGTAGCGGTCAGCGTTTTGCGGTCGGCCGCGAGCCGCTTGCGCCCGGCCGGCTCATTTGCGTCGCCCGTGACGCGCAGATCCGTCAAGCTTGAAAGCGCTCGCCCTCGGGCGAGCGTAAGATAACACTCCTTGTGAGCAACTCGATCGCGCGCATGCGGGCTAACTGCGCACGAAGGGTTATTGATCCAACTGATCGCGAAGCTTCGCGTAAGGTGTCCTCGAAGCCCTCGCGCTTTTCTGTTAGGGAGTGCCGTATGGCAAAACTCAATGTGAACGGTAAAGCGGTGAGCGTCGATGTGGAACCCGAAATGCCTCTGCTGTGGGTGCTGCGCGACGAGCTGGGGCTGACCGGAACCAAATACGGTTGCGGAATTGCAATGTGCGGAGCCTGCACGGTGCACGTGGATGGGCAGCCGACGCGCTCGTGCGTCCTCCCGGTTTCCGCGGTGGAGGGCAAGAACATCACCACCATCGAAGCGTTGTCCAAGGACGGCGCGCACCCGGTGCAGAAGGCATGGGTGCAGCTCCAGGTGCCGCAATGCGGTTACTGCCAGAGCGGCATGATCATGGCCGTGGCCGCGCTGCTCGACCAGAACAAGAACCCGAGCGACGAGGATATCAGCATCGCCATCACCAACATCTGCCGCTGCGGGACCTACGCGCGCGTGCGCGAAGCGATCCATATCGCCGCGAAGTCTGCGTAAGGAGGCGCACATGACACAAGTGATCCGTACCGACCGCCGCGACTTTCTAATCAAGAGCGCTGCCCTGACCGGTGGCCTCGTATTGGGCGTGCGTCTGCCGGAATTCGCGCAGGCCGCAATCAACACGCCCCAGGGACCCGAGCTCACGCACTGGATCGTGATCCAGCCCGACGACACGGTGATCATCCGCATCGCGCGCTCCGAGCTCGGGCAGGGCAGCTTCACCGGCCTGGCGATGCTCGCGGCCGAAGAGCTGGAGTGCAATTGGAGTAACGTGCGCGCGGAGTATGCGGACGTAAACGAGCACGTGCGGCGCGATCGCATCTTCGGCTCGATGTCCACCGGTGGCAGCCGCGGCATCCGCGATTCGCAGGAGTACGTGCGCAAGGGCGGTGCCGCCGCGCGCGAGATGCTGGTCGCTGCCGCGGCCAGGCAGTGGGGTGTGCCGGTCTCCGAGTGCAGCGTCTCGAATGGCGTGATCTCGCATGAAGACGGCCACCGCAAGACGACGTTCGGCAAGGTTGCCGCTGCCGCGGCTGAGATGGACGTACCGAAGGAGCCCAAGCTCAAGGATCCCAAGGAGTGGAAGCTGATCGGCACTTCCCCGCCGCGTTTCGACATTCCCGACAAGACCACCGGCAAGCAGATCTATGCGGCCGACGTGCGCCTGCCCGGCCTGCTGCACGCATCGATTGCGCAGTGCCCGGTGTTCGGCGGCAAAGTGAAGAGCTTCGATGATTCCAAAGCGAAGTCGATGCGTGGCGTGAAGAAAGTCATGCGCGGCGACGACTGGGTCGCGGTGGTCGCGGACAACTGGTGGCGTGCGAATCAGGCGCTCAAACAGGTCGCGATCGAGTGGGACGTCGGCGAAAACGGCAACGTGTCGAGCGAATCGATCATGCAGTTCCTGCGCGGCGGCATCGAAGCCAAGGATGTTCCGGTCGCCCGCAAGGACGGCGATGCAGAGCAGGCTTTGGCGAAGGGCGCCAAAGTCATCGAAGCGGAGTATTACGCACCCTACGTCAACCACGCCACGATGGAACCACAGACTGCCACCGCGCTGGTGAAAGACGGGCGGGTGGAAGTGTGGGTCGGCACGCAGAACGGCGAGACGTCCATAGCGGCCGCGTCAGAAGCGGCTGGCGTTCCGCTCGAGCAGGTGTTCGTCCACAAGATGCACGCCGGCGGCGGCTTCGGCCGTCGCGGCCCGCACCAGGAATACACCAAGCAGGCGGTGTGGATCGCGCAGAGCATGCCGGGAACGCCGGTGCGTTTGCAATGGTCGCGCGAGGAAGACATTCAGCAGGGACGCTACCGCCCCGTAGCGCTGGTGAAGCTGCGTGCGGCGCTCGATGAGCAGGGCAACTGGACTGCGTGGCACGTACGGCAGGCGGATCAATCGATCCTGATCACGGTGCGGCCGGCCGACATCAAGAACGGTGTGGATCCGGTCAACACACGCTGCTTCTCGGATAATCCTTACGGCGTGGCGAACTTTACCGACGAATATGCCATGCGCAACACCCACGTGCCGCCCGGATTCTGGCGTGCCGTGGCGCACACGCACAACCCGGTCTTCCGCGAGTGCTTCATCGATGAGCTCGCGCATGCCGCGGGCACAGATCCGTACGAGTTCCGCCGCCCCTATCTGCAGAAGAAGGTCAAGGATCTCGGCGTGCTCGACGCGGTTGCTAAGGCGGTGGGATGGGGCACACCGGCGCCGAAGGGTGTTCATCGCGGCATCGCCGTGGTCGATTCTTACGGCAGCTTTACGGCCGCCGCAGTGGAGATTTCGGTGAAGGACGGCAGCGCCATCGATGTGAAGCGCGTGATCGTGGCCGTCGATTCCGGCTATGTCGTGCATCGAGATGCGGTCAAGGCGCAGATCGAAGGCGGCGTCCTGTGGGGCCTGGGCTCGGCGATGCACGAGGAGATCACGATCAAAGACGGACGCGTGCAGCAGAACAATTTCTCCGATTACCCATTGCTCAAGCTCGCGGAGGCGCCAGGCAAAATCGAGGCGATCATCATGCCCACCGGCGGTTTCTGGGGCGGGGTAGGGGAGCCGCCGATCGGGGCCGTCGTGCCGGCGTTGTGCAACGCGATCTTCGCCGCGACCGGCAAGCGCGTGCGTTCGCTGCCGCTCAAGAATCACGGGTTCTCGTATGCGTGAGGAGCACCAGCGCAGGCCTACGAGCACGCTCTGACGCAACCGGAGCCACCCGTGATCGATGACGCGTCGCCCGCTCACACCGGGCGGCGCAACGCGCTCCGAGCGCTCGCTGCGGGTGCGTGCCTGCTGATGGTGCGCCCCGCAGCCGCCACACCCGAAGAGCTTGCCGTGGCGATCCGCGAGCTGTTCGGCGAGCGGGCGATCAATCCCGGCCGCATCAACTTAGAGGTTCCGCGGCTCGCGGAGAACGGCAACATCGTCCCGGTCACGGTCACCGTCGACAGCCCGATGACCGAGCAGGACTATGTGAAGAGCATCCACCTGTTCGCGGAAAGCAATCCGCAGCCGCGCATCGTCGACGTCGAACTCGGTCCGCACAATGGCCGGCCGCGCGTGGCAACGCGCGTGCGCGTTGCCATCTCTCAGCATCTGCACGCTATCGCGGTGATGAGCGACGGCAGCCTGTGGTCCACTGCGATGGAGATCGAAGTGACCGTGGGAGGTTGCGCACCGTGAGCCGCTTCGGCAAAGCGTGGGTGCGGCTCTCAGAGAATCCCAGGCGCGGTCAGCCGGTCGAGATTCGCGCGATGATCATCCATCCGCAAGAATCGGGGTTTCGCCTGGACAATGTCGGCCGTCCGATTCCGCGGAATATCGTTGAGAGGCTGATCTGCACGTACGGCGGCAAGGAAGTGTTTCGCGCCAGACTGCATCCGGCGATGTCGACCAATCCCTACTTCGTGTTCTACGTGCTCGCCGCACAGAGCGACGATCTATTGTTCGAGTGGACCGACGATCGTGGCGATGTCGCGACGCACACGGTGCGGTTGGAAGTGAGCGACTGAGCGGTCTGCAGCCGCCGCGGCCGCAAGCGCGTCAGTGCGAGCACAGCGAGGCCGGTAATCAGAGCTAGCCAGGCGGCGGGCTCGGGCATCACCTCGGCCCCAGTCGTGGCAGTCATGGCCGCAGTCGTGGCAGTCATATAAGTCTGAAAGGACAGGTCTCCGGTCAATGCAAAGGTCGGCACCGCACCGATCCCGCTGAACAACTGGCCCCGCGGATAGGCATTCTGCGCGAAAAGATAATTCGCGCGATAAGCGGGCTCCGCGCATGCAGGCTTCCCCGGGCTGCAAACGGTGGCAGGTGTCGTCTCACGCAAGGCAAGGGCATAGCGCTGCCCCGCGTGCAGGGGTACCCCGCTGAAATCGAATTCGGTGTACGGGGATGCGAAGAGCCCGCCCGCGCTAGGAAACGCCGTGTGCGCAAGCGAGGAGGTGCCGAGCACTGTGCCGCTCGGTACACCGTTGTTCGTCGTCGTCATCACCGCGAGCAAAAGATCGGAAGCATTCCCGCCGGTTGAGGGCAGATACCCGATTCGCAGCCGCACCTGGCTGAGCTCGCCTTCGATGCTCGGCGTGAAGGTCTGCGCGATGCGCTGATCCGTCGCCCCGATGAAACGATTGCTGCTGGTGGAACCCTGGGATTGATCGAGGACGGCCCCCGGGGCGGCTGCGCTCCACGATAAAAGGACCGGGATTGCGCAAGTCAGCCCGGCGAGACGCCTTGCACGGTACATCCAGTTGTCTGCAATAGGCATATCCTTGGATCCTCCAATGCAATGGCTGCGACTCCCTTCCATTGGGCTCGAGAAGCCGCCTGAAGGTTCACGCCAGAGCTACCGGATCCTGAAGAATGCCCGCGCCGTCCGCGTCGTCTGCTCAGCCACTTCTCGCCCGGGTCTGCCCGCGAACTGAGCGACGCCTGCCAACACCTCAGTGAGAAACGCCGGTTCATTGCGCCGATTCGCCGGAGGCGGACGCAGCGTCCGCGGCAGCAGATACGGCGCGTCGGTTTCCAGCATCAGACGATCCGCTGGAATGTCGCGGATCAGCGGCCGCAGCTCGACCCCGCGGCGCTCGTCGCAGATCCAGCCGGTGATGCCGATGTGCAGATCGAGATCGAGGTAAGCGTGCAGCTCTGCGCGCGTGCCCGTGAAGCAGTGCACGACGCCATCGACGATGCGATCGCGATAGCGCTTCAGCAACGCATGCAGATCGGCATGCGCTTCGCGATCGTGAAGGAACAGCGGGAGTCGCAGCTCTGCCGCCAGCTCGATCTGCGCTTCGAAAGCATGGAGCTGAGCGGCGCGCGGCGAGTAGTTGCGGTTGTAATCCAGGCCGCATTCGCCCAGCGCGCGCACGGCGGCGTGCGACGCGAGCGCCTTGAGCCTGGCGACGCTGGCATCGTCGAAAGAGCTGGCGTCATGGGGATGCACGCCTGCGGTGGCGTAGAGCGTCGGCGCACGATCGCTCGCCAGCGCGAGCGCCTGCGCGCTGGCCTCGAGGCTCGTGCCGGTGACGATCAACGTCGTGACGCCGGCGGCACGCGCGCGGTCGATGACGAGCTCGCGGTCGCTGT
>JBGQKF010000321.1:0-5299 GCA_041499435.1 Gammaproteobacteria bacterium | reverse complement strand
GCTTCTACGCACCAGAAACAGCCGCCGGCAAAGATCGCCGTCTCAACCCGTGCCGGCTGCGTTGCGGTGCCGGGTGTTTGCTGTGCCATCGCGTTGCCCGCGAGCGCGATTGCGAAGAGCATAAATACGAATCGGATGAGATGAGTCATGTTGTCCAACGTTTGCATGTCTGCTGGTGTGAGATCGTCCGGCGTTAGTTGCCCGCGGTCAAACAAAGATTGTACGGGGCGAACTGCCGATTGGATGCGCGTGCAGGTGTGCGGCCTTGCAGTTGACGGCCGGATTCCACGCCGGTATCTTACGAAAGCTTAAATGTTCATACAACAATACCGACCTGACAGCGGGGCGCGAACAATCCCCTGCAGGTCGCGGCGGGAGGGACCGTGCGCCGTATCGCGCAGACGGATCGTTGGCGTCGTTTTGCCTGCGCGGCCTGGTTGGCTGTCGTTCAGCCCTACTCGTACTCAGCGGCGGCAGCGCCGGGCGATGTGACCATCCCGGAAGCGAAAGCCCCGCAAGTCGACGTCATCGGTCACTACGGCACGGATCTGGGGACGAACGACGCGGCCAGTCAAGGCTCGGTCACTTCCAAGATGATCGAAGAGCGTCCGCTTTTGCGCCCGGGCGATATTCTCCAATTCGTGCCCGGTATGGTCGTCACCCAGCACAGTGGCGACGGCAAGGCCAATCAGTACTTCCTGCGCGGCTACAACCTCGACCACGGGACCGATTTCGCTGTCTATGTGGATGGCATGCCGGTCAACATGCCGACGAATGCGCACGGGCAGGGCTACGCAGACATCAACTTCATGATTCCAGAATTCGTGAAGCGCATCGACTTCAGGAAGGGACCGTACTACGCAGACGAAGGTGACTTTGCCTCCGCCGGCAGCGCACACTTTTTCTACTTCGACACCCTGCCGGAGAATTTCGCTAGCGTGACGCTGGGCAGCAACGACTATCAACGCGCCGTGGTCGGCGCTTCACCCAGTGTGGGCAACGGCAATCTGCTGATTGGCGTCGAGGCTGTGCATAACGATGGGCCATGGGAAAATCCAACTCGCTTCAACAAGTTCAACAGCGTGCTGCGGCTGAGTCAGGGCACGCCAGTCGAGGGGTTTAGCCTGGCCGGGATGGCATACATGGCGCATTGGGATTCCACCGATCAGATTCCGCAGCGCGCGGTCAACCAGGGGTTGATCACAAGATTCGGCGCCATCGATCCGAGCGACGGCGGCGACACCGCGCGCTACAGCCTCTCATTCCAGGGGCATACGCCGCTCAGCGTGTTGGGCAAGCCGCAGTTCGACGTCGACATGTATGTGATTCGCTACACCCTCGATCTGTTCTCGAACTTCACGTACTTCCTCGACAATCCGGTCAACGGCGACCAGTTCCATCAGTCCGATCGGCGCACGGTGTGGGGATTGCGTCCGTCGTTGACGTGGGATTCCAAGCTGGGCTCGGTGGAGACGACGAATCGCGTCGGTGTGCAACTGCGCTATGACAACATAGCGAGAGTTGGTCTCGACAGTACCGAAGGCCGCGTGCAGCTCTCGCCTACGAGCGAAGATAAGGTCAACGAGGGCAGCGCGGGGCTGTTCGCCGAGAACTCGACGCAATGGACCCCGTGGTTTCGTTCCCTGGCCGGCGTGCGTGTCGACCATTACAACTTCGACGTGACCGCCAATAACATCCCAGTCAACACGGGACAGACCGATTCGACGAAAACCTCGCCGAAGCTGAGCCTCATCTTCGGGCCTTGGTACAAGACCGAGTTTTTCCTGAATGGCGGCTACGGCTTCCACAGCAACGATGCTCGCGGGACCGTGATCAAGGTCGATCCCCAGACCCTCGCGCCGGTGGAACCGGTCACGCCGCTCGTGCAAACCAAGGGCGCGGAGTTCGGTGTGCGCACCGAGATCATCCCGAATGTGAAGAGCTCGGTGGCGTTCTGGCTTCTCAACCAGGCTTCCGAGCTGGTGTTCACCGGTGATGCCGGCACCACGGAGCCGAGCCGCCCCAGCCAGCGCAGAGGGATCGAGTGGATCAACTCGTATCGCCCGCTGCCCTGGCTGCTGTTCGATGCGCAGTTCAGCTGGTCGGAGGCGCACTTCAGCAACCCCGATCCCGTGGGCAACAACATTCCCGGCGCAGTGCCGTTCGTGGCGCAACTGGGCGCAACGGTGCAGGACTTCGGCCGCTGGTCCGGTTCGTTACAGCTGCGGTATGTCTCACCCTATCCGCTGATCGAAGACAACAGCGTGCGCTCCGACCCGAGCACGATCGCCAATGTGCGCATCGGTTACAAGCTCGACCAAACGTGGAATGCGCATCTCGACATTCTCAATCTCTTCAACAGCGAAGCGCACGACATCGATTATTACTACTGTTCCCGGCTGAAGACGGACACGAACCTGGTACCGTGCGGCGGCGCCGCTGGTGGCGTGAACGACATTCACTTCCACCCGGCCGAGCCGCGGCAGTTTCGCTTTACCGTGACTGCGCATTTCTAGCCGATGAATGATTGCTCGCGACGAGCGCCTGAGCTGAGTGCGGTGAGCGCATTGCCGTGTTCCAGGTTTCCCGTCCGCTTGGCCGATCTGTCCGTTCCTGCTGGCGTCGGTGGTCCGCGCTGGATTGACAATCGAACGCGCCTCGACACAACACTGCCCTCCGGCTGATCGTCGCCATTCCCCGTATGATCTCCTATCGATACTTTTGCGGCCGGGGCGACGTCATCATCGTCGAGATGGAGAGCGAATCCATGCAGCTTGCCCGTCTCGTACAAGCTTCCCGAGGATGATCTTATGAACATTGGATTCCACCGCTTCGTCCCCATGCTGGTTCTGGCCGTATTGCCTCTGCATGCACATGCTGATCTCAAGCGTGCACAGAGCGCCTATGAGCGCGGTGAATACCAGGCGTCCGCCGAAGAGCTCGCGCAGCTCGCGAAAAGCGGGGATGCCAGTGCGCAGTTTCTCCTCGGTGAGTCCTACGAGAAGGGCCGCGGTGTCGTGCAGGACTATGCCGAAGCGCTCAAGTGGTACAGCAAGGCGGCCGAGCAGAATCAGCTCCAGGCGCAGGAGGTGTTGTGCTCCTCGTACTTCTTTGGCGAAACCGGCGCGAAGCAGGACTTCGCGCAAGCGGCGAAGCTGTGCAAGAGCGCGGGCAAACAGAACAAGGCATATCCGGCCTATCTCGCTGGATACCTCTACGAGTTCGGTAAGGGCGTGGAGAAGGACCTCGCGCAAGCCGCAGAACTTTATAAGGTCGCGGCGGCCGCGGCCAACGTCGATGCGCAGGAGGCGCTCGGTCGCATGTACTTCTTCGGTCAAGGCGTGAAGCAGGACTATGCGGAGGCTGCGAAGTGGAACCGCCCGGCGGCAGAGCAGGGCAGAGCCTTCCCGCAATTTCTGCTGGGCTACGCTTACGACTGGGGTCAAGGCTTGCAGAAAGATCCGGCTCAGGCGTTAGTCTGGTATCGCAAAGCCGCCGAGCAGAATGAAGCTCGTGCGATGAGCGCATTGGGTTACTTGTACGCGCAAGGCGCCGGTGTGCAGAAGGACGATGGGGAAGCGCTCAAGTGGTATCTGAAGGCGGCAGAGAAGGGTGAGAGCTCCGTGTACAGTGCGCTGGGCTGGAGCTATTACCAAGGCAAGGGTGTGCCGGCCAACGCGCAAGAGGCGATGAAATGGTTCGTCAAGGCGGCGGAGGGTGGCGACGTGCAGTCTCAGTTCATGGTCGGGTTCCTGAACGACAGCGGCAAGGCCGGTGCCCGCAACGCGGCCGAGGCAGCCAAGTGGTACCGGAAAGCCGCCGAGCAGGGCAATACAGACGCGGTCGCGGCGCTGGGACGATTGTATTTCTCCGGCGACGGTCTGCCAGCCGATTATGCGCAGGCCGCGGTCTGGTATAAGAAGCTCGCCGACGCAGGCGACACCCAGGCGCAGTACCTGTTGGGGTACATTTACGAATCGGGCAAGAACGGAGTGAGCGCGGATCCTGCGCAGGCAGCGAAGTCCTACAAGCCAGCCGCGGAGAAGGGTCATCCGCTGGCGCAATTTCATCTCGGCTGGCTGCTGTTCGAGGGCAAAGGCGTGCCTGCTGACGCGATGCTGGGATACATGTGGAGCAATCTTGCCGTTGCGCAACTGTCGGGTGAAGAGCGCGCCGCCGCCGAGAAGCAGCGCGACTATATCGCCAGCAAGCTCTCACCCGAGCAGCTGAGCAAAGCGCAGCAGATGGCGCGCGACTTCAAGCCCGCGCAAGCGCCGACGGCTAGCTCTGGACAACGATAGAAGAAGGGACTCGCGCGCTGGTTGCGCAAGTTCTCATGAGGCTCTAGGGGCCTGGCGACCCTGTTTACCGGGGTGATCACATTCCGATGACGAGTGTCACTGCAGACAGCTCTCTGTTGTACGACGCGCTGGCCTCTCCGCGCAACGACCGGACGGTCATTGTCGCGTTCGTCGCGTCCCTGTTCCTGCACGCGGCCGCGATCACACTCTTGCCAGGTATGCGCGCGCCGCAGCCGTCGCCCAAGGTGATCACAGTCGAGCTGGAGCGCACGCCTCCACCCGACGTGCCGAAGAAAATTCCGCAGCAGAGACCCGCGCCCAGGCCGCCCAAGCCGAAGGTCGAAGAGTCGTTCGAGCGTCAGGAACTGCAGGCGACGCCGACGCCGACCGTGGTCCCGCAGCCGACGCGCGTCGATCCGCGCACGGATGTCGCCGTTGCTCCGCGGCCCGAGCCGATGATCGAGCGCAAACCGCAAATCGCAGAGCCGGCGCCGGTCATGCGTGCCGAACCGCGGCCGTTGCCGGAAGTGCAGCCCATGCCGCAGCCACGTGTTGATCGCGCGCAAGTGGTGCCCGAACCTCAGCGTCCTGAGCCGGTCGTGGAACGGCGCGCGGAGGTGCGGCCTGAGCCTGGATTGCAAACGCGCGTTGAGCCACGGGTGCAGGCAGTCGAGCCGCGCGTCGCTCCCAGACCGGAGCAGCGCGTCGAGCCGGTGGCGACCCCGCGCGCCGAGCCGGTGCTGCAACCCTCGCGCCAGCAGTCGACCGCCGCGCCCGCGCCACCTCGACTCGACGCGGCGCCCGTACCGAAAATGGATGCGCCAACGTCAGTAGCGCGTATCGAACGGCAATCTGAGGTGAAGGTCGAGCCTCGCAATGAGCCTGCAATGCCGGCGCGGCAACGACCCGTTGCTGAACCCGCCCGCCCCACCGAACAAGCCGCACCGCGCCCCGATCTGCTCACGGAACGTAGGCCGCAACCGGTCGCCCCTGCACAG
>JBGQKF010000320.1:0-5304 GCA_041499435.1 Gammaproteobacteria bacterium | reverse complement strand
GCGGGGAGGGTCGACGCAGCAGCGTCTGCGCGGACTTCGAGCAATTGCCGCTGCGCATGGACAGCATCGACATGGTGGTGTCGAACCTCGCATTGCACTGGAGCGGTGATGTAGCGCGTACATTTGCGGAGGCCGGCAGAGTGCTGCGGACCGGCGGACTGTTCGTGTTCTCAACCTTCGGTCCGGATACGCTCAAGGAGTTGGCGCACGCGACTGCGGACACATCAGGTGGCACGCCGGTGCACAGCTTCATCGACATGCACGACCTCGGCGATGCGCTGGTCGCGAGCGGATTTGCCGATCCAGTGATGGAAATGGAGCAGCTTACTTTGACCTACCAGAGCCTCGACGCATTGTTGCGCGATTTGAAGGGCGCCGGCGGGTCCTCAACGCGCGCGGCAACCGGACTGCGCACTGCGCGGTGGCGGGCGCGGATCGCGGAACGCTACGAAGCGTTGCGTCGCGAGGGGCGCCTGCCGGCAACTTTCGAGCTCGTGTATGGGCATGCCTGGAAGGCCGAGCGCCGTACGCCAGCGCGTGCGGACGGGCTCGCCGTGATCGAATTTCAACCGCGCCGGCGCAAAGTGTGAAACGCAGCCCGCCGCGTGCAAGTGCACGTAAGCACCGTGCAAGCACCTAACTCTCATTACGAGATTGCGCCTGGCTCCACGAGCCCGCTTGCTGCCGTTGTTGCGGGGGCGGGGGCCGTATGTTACATTCGCCGCGGTTTGAGAGGGCGAGGGTCCCGGGTTGCTAGCTCCCAGGAACTGAAAGCGCGTAGGCCAGCGAAGCCAGATGGAATGCACCGACGTCAGGGAGTCCGGCGAGTTTCTCCTCATCGCGCGACGCAACAACTCTCTCTCGGCCACAGGCAGAGCGCTCGTACTCGGGTCACTCGTATTCATCTCTTTGGCGATCTCCCTGGCTTTTGCTTTTTTCGGCGCCTGGCTTGTGCTTCCGTTCGCGAGTGTAGAGCTGGGCGTGCTCTGCATTGCGTTTCGCCACGTGCAACGGCATGCGGCAGATTTCGAGAGCCTCGCGATCAAAGGGGATCGAGTGCTGGTGGAGCGGTGGGATCGAGGAAGAATGAGCCGGTACGAGCTCAATCGCTACTGGGCGCAAGTGGTGCTCGAGAACGGCTCTGTGCCTGGACGCAGCCTGCTTGCGTTGCGTTCGCACGGACGCCAGGTGGAGTTCGGCCAGCACCTCACTGAGGAACAACGTCAGGCGGTTGCGCAGACTCTCAAGCAGCAGCTTCACAATCGTTGAGATCAAAAAATCCAAGAGCATGCCGTCGGGGACCCCATGATCAGAAGAATCGCGCAGACTCTAGCCTCTATGTCTCTGTTGTTGACCGCCAGCGGCCAGGCGCTCGCGGAACTGCGGTTCAATCTGCAGGATCCGCAGACCATCATCGCGCACGAGATCTACGATCTGCATATTGTGATCATGGGGATCTGCACGTTGATCTTCATCGTCGTGTTCGGCGCCATGCTGTGGGCCATCATCAGGCACCGCAAATCGGTGGGGCATCGCGCCGAGCAGTTCCACGAGAACACCACCGTGGAAATTCTGTGGACGGTGATTCCGTTCCTGATCCTGGCGGGGATGGCGTACCCGTCGACCAAGGTGCTGCTCGCGATGCGCGACACCTCGGGTGCGGATATGACCATCAAGGCCACCGGCTATCAGTGGAAGTGGCGCTACGATTATCTCGAGGACGATGTGAGCTTCTACAGCAGCCTCGCCACCCCGCGCGACCAGATTCAGAATCAGGCGCCCAAGGGCGAGAACTATCTGCTGGAGGTCGACAATCCGGTCGTAGTCCCGGTGGGCAAGCGGGTGCGTCTGCTGACCACCGCCAATGACGTGATCCACGCCTGGTGGGTGCCTGCTTTCGGTGTGAAGCAGGATGCCATCCCGGGGTTCGTGCGCGACGCGTGGTTCCGCGTCGATACGCCGGGTACTTACCGCGGCCAGTGCGCGGAACTGTGCGGCAAGGAGCATGGCTTCATGCCGATCGTGGTCGAGGCCGTTCCCGAAGACAAGTACAAGGAGTGGGTGGCCCAGCAGAAGGCCAAGAAGACGCAGGCGAGCACTGCTGCTGCGGCGGATGTGAACAAGACCTACACCCTTGACGAGCTCAAAGCGCAGGGTGAAAAAATATATGCCAAGACCTGCATTGCCTGCCATCAGGCGAACAGGCAAGGTATGCCACCGACATTCCCCGCGCTGGCGGGCGGGCAAATTGCCACCGGACCACTGGCCGCGCATCTGGAGATCGTGGTCAATGGCAGCAAGAAGAATCCGGCCATGGTGGCCTGGAAGAATCAATTGTCAGACCTGGAGATCGCCAGCGTCGTCACCTACGAGCGCAACTCGTTCGGGAACAAGACCGGTGATCTGGTGCAGCCGAAGGATGTCGCGGCATTGCGCAAATAGACGGACAGCCCACACGATTCGAATCTGAATCAGGAGACTCTCATGGAAGCGGCACACGGACACGATCACGATCACGCGCACGCGTATCACCCGGGCGGGATCATGCGTTGGGTCACCACCACCAACCACAAAGACATCGGCACGATGTACTTGTGGTTCAGCTTCACCATGTTCCTCACCGGCGGCATCATGGCGCTCACCATCCGCGCCGAGCTGTTCAGCCCCGGCCTGCAGATCGTTCAGCCCGAGCTGTTCAATCAGCTGGTCACCATGCACGGGCTGATCATGGTGTTCGGCGCGATCATGCCCGGCTTCGTCGGCTTTGCGAACTGGCAGATTCCGATGATGATCGGCGCGCCCGACATGGCCTTTGCGCGCATGAACAACTGGAGCTTCTGGTTGCTGCCGCCGGCGGCGATTCTGCTGATGGGATCCTTCCTGGTGCCCGGCGGCGCCACCGCGGCCGGATGGACTCTATATGCACCGCTGTCCGTGCAAATGGGCCCGGGCATGGACATGGCGATCTTCGCGCTGCACATCATGGGCGCCTCGTCGATCATGGGCTCGATCAACATCATCACGACGATCTTGAACATGCGCGCCCCCGGCATGTCGCTGATGCGTATGCCGTTGTTCGCCTGGGGGTGGTTGATTACCGCTTACCTGTTGATCGCGGTCATGCCGGTGCTCGCAGGCGCGGTGACGATGGTGCTGACCGATCGGCACCTTGATACCCACTTCTTCAATCCGGCCGGCGGCGGCGACCCGGTGATGTTCCAGCACATCTTCTGGTTCTTCGGACACCCCGAGGTCTACATCATGATCTTGCCGGCGTTCGGCATCGTGTCGCAGATCATTCCGGCGTTCTCGCGCAAGCCGCTGTTCGGTTACTCGTCGATGGTCTACGCGATGTCTTCCATCGCCATCCTGTCGTTCATCGTCTGGGCGCATCACATGTTCACGGTGGGCATGCCAGCAGCCGGACTGCTGTTCTTCATGTACGCCACCATGCTGATCGCGGTCCCCACCGGCGTGAAGGTGTTCAACTGGGTATCGACCATGTGGAAAGGTTCGCTGTCGTTCGAGGCGCCGATGCTGTTCGCCGTGGGCTTCATCTTCCTGTTTACCGTCGGCGGGTTCAGCGGTCTGGTGCTGGCCATCTACCCGATCGACGTGCAGGCGCAGGACACTTATTACGTGGTCGCACATTTCCACTATGTGCTGGTGTCGGGGGCGCTGTTCGCAATGTTTGGCGGCACGTACTTCTGGATTCCGAAGTGGACCGGGCACATGTACGACGAGAAGCTGGCAAAGTGGCATTTCTGGCTGTCGTTCATCTTCTTCAACATGGCGTTCTTCGTGCAGCACTTCCTCGGACTGGCCGGCATGCCGCGCCGCATTCCCGACTATGCGCTGCAATTCACCGACTTCAACCGCGTGTCCACGATTGGCGCGTTCGGCTTCGGCCTGTCGCAGCTGTTGTTCCTCTACATCGTGCTGAAGTGCATTCGCGGCGGACCCAAAGCGGCGGATAAGCCTTGGGAGGGCGCCGAGGGGCTGGAGTGGACCCTGCCCTCGCCGCCCCCGTATCACACCTTCGAAACCCCGCCCGTGGTGAAGTAGGCTAACGATCGTGAGGGGCGGGAGTCCGCTCCTCGAGAAAGACTCAGGCGATTCACTCGTGCCTCTTTCGCGAAATCTCAAGACCGCACTGATTCTGGCCTCAGTGGTGATCCTGTTTTTTATCGGCGTCATCGTGCGGCATTGGCTGTGGCGATGAGCGCACCGGCGAAAAATCGTGCGCTGGTGACCAAGCTGGTGGTGGTGGCGATCGGCATGTTCGGGTTCGGTTTTGCCCTGGCGCCGATGTATACCAAGCTGTGCGAGCTCGCCGGCATCAACAATCTGCAGGCGAGCGATGCGCCCGCCGTCAACACCCAGGTCGACTCCAGTCGTACGATTACGGTGCAGTTCGACGCCAACCTGCGCAACGACCTGCCATGGACTTTCCGACCGCTGACCAAGTCCGTGCAAGTGCATCCCGGGCAGCTCGTCCACGTCGTCTTTGAGGTGACGAACGCATCCGACCGCGATGTCTTCGGACAGGCGATCCCGAGCTACGGTCCGCAGGTTGCGGGCCGCTACTTCAAGAAGCTCGAATGTTTCTGCTTCACGCGCCAGGAGTTGAAGCCCAATGAGACGCGGCAGATGTCGGTGGTGTTCGTGGTCGAGCCGGGACTGCCCGCCGACGTGCACACCATTACATTGTCCTACACCTTCTTCCAGGTGGAAGGCGCCGGCGCGAAGCCCGGTTGAGGGCTATGAGCGAGAGTGAAGAGCAGCCGCCGGCGCGCAAGAAGGCAGGTGTGTTGCAGGTGGCGAAAGCGGTATTCTGGTCGTTTTTTGGCGTGCGCAAGTCACGCGATCATGACCGCGATGCGATGAGCATCACGCCACTGCAGGTGGTCGTGGCTGGCGTAATCGGAGCCGCCGTGCTGGTTTTCCTGCTCATCATGCTGGTGCGCGTGGTGACGAGCTAGGTGTGGGTATCGTCAAGGACGGTCGGGGAAAAAGGAGAAGCACAATGAGCAGTCAGGCTGGACGCTATTACATACCGGAGCCATCGCACTGGCCGATCTTCGGTTCCATTGCGCTGTTGCTGATGGCATTTGGCGCCACGATGTGGTTCAACCTGGTGGCGGCCGGCCCGTGGGTGGTCGCCGCCGGCCTCGCCGTGCTGGTGTATATGTTGTTCGGCTGGTTCGGGACCGTGGTCCGCGAAAGCGAGGGCGGACGCTACAACCGGCAGGTGGACGTCTCGTTCCGCTAGGGCATGAGCTGGTTCATCTTCTCGGAAGTGAT
>JBGQKF010000319.1:0-5327 GCA_041499435.1 Gammaproteobacteria bacterium | reverse complement strand
TACGCGACCTCGGAAGAGATCGCCAATGTCGCTCTGTTCCTCGCCTCCGACCGCGCGAGCTATGTCACCGGTGCTTTGGTGCCCATGGACGGCGGCTCGAATTCAGTGATCTAGCCCAGGGCTAGTGTACGCAATGGCGATCCGGTATCACGACCTGCGCGATTTCATGGCGCAGCTCGAAGCACAAGGTGAGTTGAAGCGCATCAGCGTGTCGGTATCGCCCAACCTGGAGATGACCGAGATCTGCGACCGTGTGCTGAAGCGCGCCGGTCCAGCCCTCCTGTTCGAGCGTCCCCAGGGGCATTCCATTCCCGTGCTGGGCAATTTGTTCGGAACGCCGCGACGCGTGGCCATGGCGATGGGCGAGGATTCGGTCGATGCCTTGCGCGAGGTGGGCCGGCTGCTCGCGTACCTGAAAGAGCCCGATCCGCCGCGCGGGCTGAGGGATGCATGGGAAAAATTTCCGGTGCTGAAGAAAGTCTTCGACATGGCGCCCAAGGAACGCGCCAGCGCGCCGTGTCAGGAGATTATTTGGGAAGGAGGCGATGTCGACCTGGCGCGGCTGCCGATTCAAACTTGCTGGCCTGCCGACGCCGGGCCGCTCATCACCTGGGGGTTGACCGTCACGCGTGGCCCGAACAAGCCACGCCAGAACCTCGGCATCTATCGACAGCAGGTCTTAGCCCGCAACAAGGTGATCATGCGCTGGCTTCCACATCGCGGCGGCGCGCTCGATTTCCGCGACCATTGCCAGCTGCATCCCGACCGGCCCTTTCCGGTAGCCGTCGCGCTTGGCGCCGATCCAGCAACGATCCTCGCTGCGGTCACCCCGGTTCCCGATACGCTGAGTGAATACCAGTTCGCCGGACTATTGCGCGGCGCGCGCACTGAGCTGGTGAAATGCATCGGCTGCGATCTGCAGGTGCCCGCGACAGCAGAGCTCATCCTCGAGGGTCACATTCATCCGGGCGAAGTCGCGCTCGAAGGCCCGTTCGGCGATCACACCGGCTATTACAACGAGCAGGAGGAATTTCCGGTCTTCACCATCGAGCGCATTACGATGCGCCGCGAGCCGATCTATCACAGCACCTATACCGGCAAGCCTCCCGATGAGCCGGCGATCCTGGGAGTGGCCCTGAACGAAGTGTTCGTGCCGCTACTGACCAGGCAGTTCCCCGAGATCGTCGACTTCTATCTTCCGCCCGAAGGTTGCAGCTACCGGCTGGCCGTAGCGAGCATGCGCAAGCAGTACCCCGGGCATGCCAAACGCGTAATGTTCGGCATCTGGTCGTTTCTGCGGCAGTTCATGTATACCAAACTCATCGTCGTGGTAGACGACGACATCGACGTTCGCGATTGGAAGGAAGTGATCTGGGCGATTACCACGCGCGTGGATCCGGCGCGCGACACGTTGATCGCGGAGAACACGCCGATCGACTATCTCGATTTTGCCAGTCCGGTTTCCGGTCTGGGATCGAAGCTCGGCATCGACGCGACCAACAAATGGCCTGGCGAAACGACCCGCCGCTGGGGTACGCCGATCATCATGGACGAGGCGGTTCGCACGCGCGTAGATGCGCTTTGGGACGACCTGGGGTTGCGTTAGGGCAAAGCGAAAGGCCGGTCTCAGCGACCGGTTTCCCGAGCTCGACCTCGGCTTAGAAGTCCGCTCACCGTCCAGACGTTGATGTTGGTCTGACCGGTTGTACCATCGTTGCCGACGCTCTGATAACGCTCGAACTCCCCGCGCACCCCGACGCTATCGGTGAACATGTAAGTATCTTGTCTTATTGCCGGTCGGGCGTAGGCTCCGAAAAGACGGTTTCAGCCCTCGTCAACTCAGGAACTCGAGGCCCGGCGCATCATCTCAGGATAAACTAGCCAGCCGATCTCCCAGAGCCGGACATGCCCAACCGACTTGCTCACGAAACCAGTCCCTACCTCCAGCAACACGCGAACAACCCGGTCGACTGGTATGCCTGGGGCGAGGAAGCGCTGAAGCGCACCCGCGAAGAAGGCAAACCGATTCTGCTCTCGATCGGGTACTCCGCATGCCACTGGTGCCACGTCATGGCGCACGAATCGTTCGAGGATCCGCAGATCGCCGAGCAGATGAATCGCGATTTCATCAATATCAAGGTAGACCGTGAAGAGCGGCCAGACATAGACCAGATCTATCAGCACGCGCACCACATGTTGAGTCAGCGCTCGGGGGGATGGCCGCTCACCATGTTCCTCACGCCGGATCAGCGGCCCTTCTCCGGTGGCACTTACTTCCCGAAGACCCCGCGCTACGACCTGCCGGGATTTGCTGATCTGCTATCGAAGATCGCCGCGGTATATCGCGAGCAACCGCAGGCCATCGCCGCACAGAACGAAGAGCTGGCCGGACTCCTCGAGCGCAGTGCCGCTCAGCCGGCACCGGCTTCGACGATGAGCCGGGCACCGATCGATGCCGCACTGACAGAGCTTGCGCGCATGTTCGACGCCGTCCATGGTGGCTTTGGCGGTGCGCCGAAATTCCCGCATCCGGCCGAGCTCGAGCTGTGTCTGGCGAGCAGTGCAGCGCGCGGCGATGCCAACCTGCGCCATATCCCGTTGCATACGCTGCGCGGCATGGCTGCCGGAGGTATCTATGACCAGCTCGGCGGCGGCTTCTCGCGTTACAGCGTGGACGGGCGCTGGAACATCCCGCACTTCGAGAAGATGCTGTATGACAACGGGCCACTTTTGGCGCTGTATGCCGATGCTTGGCTCATTTCACGCGATTCGTTATTTGCGCGTGTCTGCGAAGAGACCGCACAGTGGGTGATGCGCGAGATGCAGTCTCCCGAGGGCGGGTTCTACTCGTCGCTCGATGCCGATTCCGAGCATGAGGAAGGCAAGTTCTACGTCTGGTCGCGCGCGGAAGTTGCAGCGCTGTTGACGCCGGCTGAAGCGGCTGTAGTGCACCCGTACTTCGGGCTCGATCAGGCGCCCAACTTCGAAGGCGTGCTCTGGCATCTGTACGTCGCGAAACCGCTCGATCGCGTCGCAGCCGATCTCGGCATCGATCTCGCCGACGCAGAGCGGCTGCTGCAGAGTGCTCGCAGCAAACTGTTCGACGCCCGTGAGCAGCGCGTGCGGCCGGGGCGGGACGACAAGATTCTCACTTCCTGGAACGCGCTCATGATTCGCGGTCTGGCACATGCCGGCCGCGTATTCGGGCGCGAGGATTGGATCGATGCGGCGTGTCGCGCTGCCGATTTCGTACGCAATACGCTCCATGTGGACGGCCGGCTCCTGGCCACCTATAAGGACGGCCGGGCTCACCTGAACGCCTATCTCGATGATCATGCATACTTGATCGGTGCGCTTCTTGAGCTCATTCAGTCGCGGTTCAGGATGGCCGATGTAAGCTTCGCGCAGAGCCTGGCCGATGCGCTGCTCGCTCGCTTCGAGGACAGGGATGCGGGCGGTTTCTTCTTCACCAGCAGCGATCACGAAAAGCTGATCGCTCGTCCGAAACCAGGACCCGACAACGCCACACCGTCGGGCAATGGCGTCGCGGCACTGGTATTGCAGCGGCTGGGGCATGTGCTCGGGGAAGCGCGCTATTTAGATGCAGCAGAGCGTGCGCTGCGCGCGTTCTATCCGCAGATGCAACGGCACGCGAGCGCGTTCGCGACGCTGTGCATGACGCTGGGCGAATCCATCGTGCCGCCCGCGATCGTAGTCCTGCGCGGCGAAGACGGCGAAGTGCAGGCGTGGTCTCGCAGCATGTCGAACGCATATCGTCCTGGCGCCATGGCGATTGCATTGCCCAACGGGTTGCGCGGCTTGCCTGAGATCCTGGATAAGCCGCAGCGGGCGGGTGTCAACGCGTGGGTTTGCCGTGGCGTTAATTGCCTGCCGCCGATCGATGAACGCGGTGAACTGGAAGCTGTGCTGGGAAACACCTGAGTGGGAAACACCTGAGTTTGCAAATACGGCGCAACCCGATAGAATTGCCGGCGCCTGTGGTAAACAACCGCACTGGAGAGAGGATCCTTGATGAAAAAGAGTCTGATCGCTGTCGCCGCCGCAGCAGCCATGATTTTCGGCGCGTCCGCCAACGCTGCGGTGGACGCGGCGAAAGCCAAGCAGCTCGCCCAGAAGTACAACTGCCTCGCGTGTCATGCCGTTGACAAGAAGCTGGTGGGGCCCGCTTATCAGGAGGTCGCCAAGAAGTACAAAGGGGACAAGGCGGCTGAAGAGAAGTTGATCGGCAAGGTGAAGGGCGGAGGCAGCGGTGTGTGGGGCGCGATTCCAATGCCGCCCAACAACGTACCCGATGCCGATGTGAAGACGCTGGTCGAATGGATCCTGTCGCTCGAATAAGCCTGAGCGAATTCGCAGTACGGAAAAAAAGCCGGCGCAACGCCGGCTTTTTTTCTTGGACACGATACCGACTTCGTTTGACAACTCTTTGACGAGGCGGAATAATCCGCCAGTTCAGCGGTATTAAGGCAGCGCGCGGTGAAGCGAAAGCTGCGTGCCGGACTTCCATGGGGGTCACTTCTTCGTCGAGGAAAACAATGAGCAAGTTAAACTTGTCGATTGGTATGCGCGTGCTTGCGGCAGCCACAGGTATGGCAACGGTGATTGCGGTTGCCGGCTGTGGTAAGAAGGACGAGGCGGTCAAGATTGGCCATGCGGGGCCGTTGACCGGCGGCATCGCCCACCTGGGCAAAGACAACGAGAACGGCGTGCGGCTCGCTGTCGAAGAGGCTAACGCAAAGGGCATCACCATCGGCGGCCAGAAGGTCAAGTTCGAGATGATGAGCGAGGATGACGAGGGCAAGCCCGACAAAGGCCCGATCATCGCGCAGAAGTTCGCCGACGCCAAAGTGGCGGGCGTGGTCGGTCACTTGAACTCGGGCGTCACCATTCCGGCCTCGTCTGTGTACAACCAGGCCGGCATCCCGATGATTACCGGTTCAGCGACTAATCCGAAGCTCACCGAGCAGGGCTTCAAGGTCACGTTCCGCACCGTGGGCCGCGACGATCAGCAGGGTCCGGCGATCGCCAGCTACCTCTCCAGCCAATACCACCCGAAGACTGTGGCGATCATCGATGACGCCACCGCGTACGGCGAAGGTCTTGCCAATGAAGTGGAGAAGACGCTGAAGGCCGCCAGCATCACTGTGCTGCCACGCGAGAAGGGCACCGATAAGACCACCGACTGGAAAGCGATCCTCACCAAGCTGCGCGGAGGGAGTCCCGATGCGGTCTTCTACGGCGGTATGGATTCCGGGGGTGGCCCACTGTTGAAACAGGCGCGCGAGCTCGGTATCAAGGCCGTGTTC
>JBGQKF010000318.1:0-5346 GCA_041499435.1 Gammaproteobacteria bacterium | reverse complement strand
TGGATGGTCTGGAAGCATCGCGCCGTATCAATGCCCAATGGGTGAACTACAAGCGCCCGCGCATCGTGGCGATGACGGCCAACGCGATGCAAGGCGACCGGGAGATGTGTCTGGCCGCGGGCATGGACGACTACATCACCAAACCGATCCGCGTGGACCAGTTGGTCGAAGCTTTGATGCGCGTGCCGGCACGTCAGGAGTGAACAGACTCTAGGATGATCAGAAACGGAAATGAGCAGGTATGGATGAATCGGTGATCGATCCAAGCGTCTATGCCACGCTGCAGGATACGGTAGGCGCCGAGTTCGTGGACGAGCTGGTGGGCACGTTCCTCGAAGAAGCGACCGGCATGCTGGCCGAGCTTCACCGCGCGCGCGCGGAAAACCATGCCGATCGTTTTCGGCGTGCGGCGCATTCGCTCAAATCCAACAGCAGCACGTTCGGTGCAGTGAGATTGGCCGCGCTGGCGCGCGACCTCGAGCTCAAGGGGTTGGATGCTGACCCGGCGCGCGACACGGCCGCAATCGCAGCGCTCGAGGCTGAATACGCGCGGGCCGCGTCCGCGTTGAAGGATCTGCGCCATGGCTGACCCGGCTTCACGCGTGCTGATCGTCGACGACAACAAGGTCAACCGCCTGCTGCTGTCGCGCAACGTGCAGATGCAGGGCCATCGCGCCGAGCTGGCCGAGAACGGCCGCGTCGCACTCGAGATGCTCCGGCGTGAACCGTTCGACCTGCTGCTGCTCGACATCGAGATGCCCGAGATGGACGGCTTTGCGGTGCTCGAGCAGCTGAAGGCCGACCCGCAGTTGCGCGACCTGCCGGTGATCGTGACCTCGTCGCTCGAGGGGCTGGACAACATCGTGCGCTGCATCGGCCTGGGCGCCGAGGACTACCTGTCCAAGCCGGTGAATCCGGTGCTGCTGAAGGCACGCATCGGCGCGAGCCTGGAGAAAAAGCGCCTGCGCGACCAGCAGAAGGAACTGGTGCGGCGCTTCGCCACTTCCGAGGTGGCGCAGGACCTGCAGCAATCGGGTTTCACGCTAGGTGGCAAGCGCGTGCACGCCTCGGTGATGTTTTCCGACATCCGCAGCTTCACCGCGCTGGTGGAGAGCCAGCCACCGGAAGAGACGATCGAACTGCTCAACACTTACTACACGCTGATGTTCGACGCCATCAGCAGCCACGGCGGGGTGGTCAATCAGATGATCGGCGACGGGCTGATGGCGCTGTTCGGTGCGCCGCTGCCGCTGGACGATTGCGCCGGCAGCGCGGTGGCCGCGGCGCAGGAAATGATCGAGCTGATCGAGCAATTCAACCTGGAGCGCAGCGCGGCGCACAAGCCAACGATCCGCATCGGCATCGGCATCGCCACGGGTGACGTCGTGGCTGGGTATACCGGGACGCAGCTGCGAGCGACGTACACCTGCATCGGCGACACGGTCAACCTCGCCGCACGGCTCGAGGCGCACACTAAGGTGGTCGGGTGCGGGATTCTGATTGATGAAGATACGCAACGGGCGCTGGGAGATGGCGTGCGCACGGAGGCGCTGGGCGCCGTGCCGTTCAAGGGGAAGAGTGTTGCTGTCCAGATCTTCGCGGTGGCCACCGAGTAACAGGGCTGAGGCACAACGCATCCGGCAAGCGCGCCACGTTGTGCATTACATGCCAATTCGCATGCACAAGACAAGGTCTGACCCTGGATCTGACCTCCTGTCGTGTGACCCTCGGTAGCAGAGTTCAGAAGCTAGCCTTCTGTCGGGACGCCAGCATCATGCACCCGCCTCTGCCAAACCGCGCGCGGTCGCTCGATGGACTTCAAAGCTCTTGCGCACTTCTCCGCGGACCAACCGGGAGCTTTCCCCACCTGACGACAGCAACCGCGAGCCCTAGAACTAGGAGCACGACTGAAGCGGGCTCTGGCACCGACACCACCGTCGCGTCGAACGGTACCTGGACCGAGTGCAGACCGGTCAACGTGAAGCCCGGGAACGCAACTCCGATCGAGCTGCTCACCGCGGGCCCTGGATGATTCGAGAAGACCTCCTTCGGTATTGTGGCCGACCCGCCACTGGTCGTGACGTTCAAGTTGCCCAGGCTCACTATCGCACCGCCGTCGATCTGCGCCTCGTAGAACGGGTTTGCCGTCAACGTGGCCTCGCCGGTGCCGACCGGCGCGGTTAAGAGTACGGGACCGTAGAAGCCACTCACCCGGGTTGGCGCGGCGAGCGGCAACACTCCGAGCGTCGCCGAGACCGAGAAAGTCTGCGTCTGGCTGGACAAGTTCGTGAGCGTGAAGCTGCCCGTCAGCGACGGATCTGCGATGACGCTGAACTGGTAAGACAGCGAGAAACTCCCATTGGATGGGGTGCTGCCCTGTGCCATGAAGCTGCCGGTCGGGCCCGCAGTGAGCGATACCGGAACCGTAAGAGTATTGCCCGGGATCCCGACAGTCAGTGACAAGCTCGGAGGGGCCGAAAGCACGCCCGCCTCAGCGCGATCCGAAAGGAAAGAAGGCGCGAGCACCAGAGCGGCCACGCCGGCTATGACAAAGCGCAGCGCAATCTGCGCGGCGCAGCGCCCCAGCGCGCTAGGCCTTTGGAGAGCCTCTATATGACGTAAGCAATTCGTAAGCGGACGGTAGCTCGACGAAGATTCGAGGACGATCCCTACTGTTGCCCAAGGCTGTTTAGACATGGTTCCTCCCTCTTGGCCGGTATGACGACTGCTAGCGTTACAACCTGGCTATGGCGAACGAGCAGTCGCTCATCGAAGACATCAACGAAGACGAAGCCGCGCTGCGCGTCTACGCAGGCACGCTATACCCGGCAGGCATCGTACGCCAATCTATGCAAACAAATTGCAAAAAGGAGCAGCTACGAAAATCTTCGAAAATCTTTTAGGGTCAGACTCGATTATTCTCACGCATGGCATCCCACGAGGATACCAGCCTATTCCCACCATTCGTTTCCTCCAGCAAATGGAGGCCGCGAAGCAGACACAGGGATGTGTTTAAAAAACAGGGGTACGGCAGAACCAGGTGACGCCTGCTTACGGCGGCCGTTATTAAGGATAACCATTATTGACATAAAAGCGTGTTTTGTACATAATGGTGAACATTATGCCGTCCGCCCCCCTCCCCCTGTATCCCAGCGCCGCGCGCGAACTCGCGGCCTTGGGCCAACGCCTGAAAGACGCCCGCCTACGCCGGCGCTTCGCGGCCAGCACCGTTTGCGCTCGCGCCAACATATCGCGCCCGACCTTGTACAAGATCGAGCACGGCGACCCTGCCGTAACGCTCGGAAGCTACGTGCAGGTCCTGCGCGTGCTGGGTCTGGAAAAGGACCTGAGCAACATCGCCAAAGACGACGAGCTGGGGCGACGTCTGCAAGACGAGCGTCTGCCTCATCGGCTGCGTGCGCCGCGTCGATCGCGTTCGCCGGCCGGCTCTGACGTTTGAAGCAGGCTTCATGGCCAAGTCCAAGCTCGACGATAGCCTCTGGGTATGGCTCGATGACCCTGCCTTCGGACCGCCGCAACATATCGGAACGCTGTCTCGCGGCAATCGGGACAGCGTGCGCTTTGCTTACGAGCGCACCTGGCTGCAAAATCCGCGCGTCTTCCAGCTCGATCCTTCGCTTGGCCTGTCTGCTGGCGATTTCTATCCAGAGAGCTCCAACTTCGGCGTGTTCTTAGACTCCTGTCCGGACCGCTGGGGACAGACGCTGATGAGGCGTCGCGAGACGGTTGAGGCGAAAGAAGAGCGCCGCGCCCCCCGCACGCTCACGGCTTGGGATTTCCTGCAAGGTGTCCAGGATTTCACGCGTATGGGTGCCTTGCGCTTCAGCGCGCCGCAGACCCAGACCTTCCTCGCCAACGAAGCGTTGTCGGCGCCCCCGGTGACCAAGCTCGCTGAACTGCAGGCTGTGGCGCTCGAGCTCACGCGCCAGAAGATCGATGACTTGCCCAAACTAAAACAATGGCTGAAGGTGCTGGTGGCCCCAGGGGCATCGCTTGGTGGTGCGCGTCCGAAGGCAAATCTGGTAGGAGAGAACAACAGCTTGTGGATCGCCAAATTTCCTTCAGCAGACGACGAGCGCGATGTGGCTTTGTGGGAAATGTTCATACACGACTTGGCGCGCAAGTGCGGTATCGACGTGCCAGAAGCGCGCCTTGAGCGCATCGGGCGCGGCCATCACACATTCCTCGTGAAGCGCTTCGACCGCGATGGACTGCGCAGAAAGTTCTTCACCTCGGCCATGACCCTGCTTGGCAAGACCGGCAAAGACGAGGCGAGCTACCTCGAGCTGGCGCAGTTCATCGCCACTCACGGCAGCCCCGAGCATATCAATCAAGACCTCGCTCAGCTGTTCACGCGTGTGGTCTTCAACGTCGCCATCGGCAACCGTGATGACCATTTGCGAAACCACGGATTTATGCAAATACCGGAAGGTCGGCGTCTGGCCAACGCTTACGACATGAACCCCTCGATCAAGAAGGACGAGCACGAACTGGCGCTCGACACGGAGTCGCACGCACCGAGTTTGGAAACCGTGTTGTCGACAGCAGCGTTCTACCGCTTGGACAAGGATACAGCGGTGCGCAGCGTGCAACGCGTGCTCGCCGTACTCAGAAACTGGAAGGCACGCGCCAAGGCGGCAGGCATCCCCGCGTTAGAGGCTGCGGAGATGGACGGCTTGTTCCTGACGAGGATGCCGACGTAGGCAAAAAATCTTTTGGTAACACATCACGGGTAGAAGAGAAAGCGGGTGAATCTCAGACAGTAGGCAGGGCATATCCGGTGGTCGTCCCTTTCGTGTCGAGGGTGCCTCACTAGCCAAGCCGTAGTCGAACGCGACCTGGCCTCCCTCATCAAACCGTGCGTGCAGTTCTCCCCACCCGGCTTTCCGAAGTCCTTCACAGCGCCTCGGTTACTCCTCAAGAACCGGCCCCGCAGCCGATACTGCTACGCGGTCTCCTTTGCCGGTATTTCGGCAATCACACGCGTCTCATGTACGGCAGGGGAATAGATTTCCAGGATCTCGAGGTCGTCAGAGCAAGCCATCTCGTTGTGCACGATACCCGCCGGCTGCAGCACGCAGTCGCCCGCGCGGAACGTGAGCTCGCCCTCCTGGCCCTCATAGATGAAGCGGACCCAGCCCTCCAGCACGTAGAACATCTGGAAGTCGCATAGATGTTGGTGCAGGCCGGTAGCGTGCATGCCCTGATCACCCGTGTGATCCCCCTTCACCCGCACGACGTGGGCACGAAACTGACCGTGGGTCGCGTTATCGATGCCGAGATCGCGGTATTCCAGAAAATCGCGCAGCCCGTTCTTGTACACGC
>JBGQKF010000317.1:0-5366 GCA_041499435.1 Gammaproteobacteria bacterium | reverse complement strand
GGCGTCTGAGGCGGCGGTAGCTTGAGCACAGTGTCGTCTTGCGCCATAGCGAGCGTTGGCATCAGCATCATCCCTAAGAATTGGCGGCGGTCAGGCATCTCGTGCGGTTTATGAGTTATGCGCGTCCGAGCAAGATAGCACCGCGCTCGAACGCCGGGCTTGATCTAGCGCAAGCGTTGTTGATGGGCTGGCTCGACAGTAAAGAAGTGCATCCTATAGGTGCTGAACCGAACCTCCACCTGTAGCGGGAGCCGCCTCCAAATGGCGACACCTGAAGTACTTTTGCAAATTGGCTGGACGACGGGGTGCCGCGCGCGCCCATACTCGCCGCTCGCTTCATCCCATTCATTTGACGCGCGTCAATGCGCGCTCGGCTGCCCGTGCTATAAAGCTCACTCTGGTCGATTTTCTCTTTGCCGCTCGTATCTGTCGAATCGTGATTGCGCGTTGGGAACATTTTCCGCATGAGGCGGATATGGGCGTCCGTGGCTTCGGCGCGACCAAGGCCGAAGCCTTCGAGCAAGCCGCGCTCGCGATGACCGCAGTGATCACCGACACCGCTGGCGTTGAGGCGCGTGAGGCGGTGTCTGTCGAGTGCGAGGCACCGGACGAAGAGTTGTTGTTGGCGGATTGGCTCAATAGCCTGATCTACGAGATGGCGACTCGCAAGATGCTCTTCAGTCGGTTCGCCGTTCAAATTGATGGGACGCGCCTCAGCGCACAGGCCTGGGGCGAGCGCGCGGATGTAGCCCGCCATCATCCAGCGGTGGAAATTAAGGGTGCAACCTACACAGCCTTGCGGGTGGCGCGCGACGACAGCGGTTGGGTGGCGCAAACGGTGGTGGACGTCTGAAGATGGATATCGGTCTGTTCAGCCGGCGTTCGGATTACGAGTGGGAAATCCCGCGGCAGGGTGCGATGAACGTACCGGCGCTGATCTATGCCAGCGAAGCGCTGATTCGCGAGATGGACCACAAAGTCTACGAGCAGGCAGTCAATGTGGCTACGCTGCCCGGGATAGTCAAAGCATGCTACGCCATGCCCGATGCGCATTGGGGCTACGGCTTTCCGATCGGCGGGGTTGCCGCGTTCGATCCCGACGAAGGCGGCGTGGTGTCGGCCGGTGGCGTGGGCTTCGACATTTCCTGCGGCGTACGCTGCCTGCATACCGGGCTGGCGCGCGCGGACATCATAGCCGCGCAGAAGGATCTCGCGGATATGTTGTACTACCGCATCCCCGCGGGAGTCGGCAGCACCGGCACCATCCGCCTCAACGCCGAGGAGATGGAGGCGATGCTCTCGGGCGGGGCACGCTGGGCAGTGGAGCGTGGCTGGGGCTGGGCTGAAGATCTGGAGCGCATCGAAGAGCACGGACAGATGCTGCATGCCAAGCCCGGCAATGTGTCGCAGCACGCGAAGAGCCGCCAGCGCGATGAGATGGGCACGTTGGGCAGCGGCAATCACTATCTCGAGGTGCAAGAGGTCACGGCTGTATACGATGCGGCCATCGCCGAGACTTTCGGCCTGAAGCAGGGCGACATCGTGGTGATGATCCACTGCGGATCGCGTGGACTCGGACATCAGATCGGCACCGAGTTCCTGAAGAAAATGGCGATCACAGCGGCAAGCTTCGGCATTCAGCTTCCCGATCGCGAGCTCGCCTGCGCACCGATTAACTCCGACGTGGGCCAGGAATATCTCGGCGCGATGCGCGCGGCGATCAACTGCGCGCTCGCCAACCGCCAGATCCTCACGCACCTCCTGCGCAAAGTCTTCGCCGATCTCCTGCCGCAGGCACGCTTGTCGCTGCTCTACGATGTGTCGCACAACACCTGCAAGGTCGAAGAACATCGCGTGGATGGCGAGTCGCGCAAACTCTATATCCACCGCAAAGGCGCCACGCGCGCCTTTGGCCCGGGCCACCCGGATATACCGGCGCCGCTGCGGGCGGCGGGTCAACCGGTGTTGATCGGCGGCTCGATGGGTACCGGCTCGTACGTGCTCGCAGGGACGAAAGAATCAGAGCAGCGCTCGTTCAGCTCGGCCTGCCACGGCGCCGGGCGAGCGATGAGTCGCCACCAGGCGTACCGCACCTGGAAAGGGCGGCAAGTGACCGACGATCTGGCCACGCGCGGCATCCTGATCCGTAGCCCTTCTTCGCGCGGTGTCGCTGAAGAGGCGCCGGGTGCGTACAAGGACGTCTCGGCGGTCGTCGATGCCGCCGCCGCCGCCGGCCTCGCGCGCAAAGTGGCGCGGGTGGAACCGCTGATCTGTATCAAGGGCTAGCCTTGGGCAACGCTGATGCTTACCTGGCCCATACAAGCTTCGTCAATGTGCGCGCGATTCCCTCGACCACGCGCGCCATTTCCGGATAGCACAGCCGCTCGGGAGTGTCCAACGCGGTGTGATAATGCGGATATCGATAAAAGGCCGTATCGGTCACCATGACGCCTGAATAGCCGGCGCGCCAGAACGAAAGTTGATCGCTCCATGACACGCCCGGCACGATCTCGGGGCTCGCGAGAGATTCGCACGGGAAGTCGCACTGCGCCTTGAACGCGTCCACTGTCTCGCGTAGAGCCTGCCGTGAGCGCAGGTTGGATACGAATGCGATGAAGTTACCCCGGTTTGGATAGAACAAGCGCAACAGCGGCGGATAGCTCTGGCTGCCTGGCACATCGCTGTAGCAGCCGAGCATCTCGAGCGAAAGCATCAGGCGAATGTCGTCGCCGCGTGCTCGTGCGGCGGATGCGTAGACCTTGCTTCCCATCTCGCCGAAGTAGAAGAAAGGCGCCTCCTCGTTCACGAAGGCAACCAGCTTCAGGGTGCGTTGCACCCGGGTCCCGTACAGCATGCGGGCAATTTCGAGCAATCCGGCGACGCCGCTGGCGTTGTCATCGGCACCGGGACTGCCTGGCACCGAATCGTAGTGCGCACCGACGAGCACGATCTCGCCGGGTCGATCTTCCCCGCAGATCGATATTTCCAGGTTTCGACATATCATGCCGCGGGTGCTGTAGGGCTGCGCCGCGACCTGGTAGCCCATCGCCTGCCACTGTGAGCCGATGTAGTGCGCGGCCGCTTCCAGCGATGCCGCCCGCCACACGCTGCGCTCGCCGATGTCGCCGGCGAGAAGCTCTACGTGTCTGCGGAGCCGCGTCTCAGTGTTCTCATGCGCCCCGATTGACACACTCGTACTCCGCAGTCCGGTTCTCAGCGCGTCCGAAATAGCGGCCATGCCATGGCAGTGCTCGCGAAGAAATTTCCACAGTGGGCGCAGCTTTCGGCCGAGGACAGGAGAGTCATCCGCTTCATCAAGGTCGTGCCTAACGTCATTTCGATCCTGGATTATGCCAAAGGCTTTGGCCACACCGATCTGGTGTCGGCTTAGTTACGTATTAAGTGCACCGCAGTTCTGCGCATCGGAAGGCCTCGCGACGATATTTCGCGGTTTGCTCGATCGAGCCAAGCTGCATCAGGTTCTGCAGCTTCCCGCATCGCCCTTCGTTGCCTTTGCCCAGACGGTCGTGTATCCGAGGAATAGCGCTCGCTAATTGGGCACGCGAACGGGCACATAGAGCAGGTTGCCCCGGCGCAGGACCAGCAGCGCAATGCTGCTCCCAGGTGCTGCCTGGCCAAGCAGTTTGTTGAAGTCGCCGACGCGCTCCACTCTTGTGTCGTTCAACGCCAGGATCACATCTCCCTGTTGAATGCCGGCCTTCAGCGCCGCGCCGCTTACCCGGCGAACGAGCAGGCCGCCCGCGATCGCGAGGTCTTCACGTTGACTCTGTGTGAGCTCCGTCAAGACAAGACCCAGCCGATTGGCGCGCCTCTCTTGCGGCTCGGCTGCCGTGTACGGCCTCTCGGCTGGGACTTCGCCGAGAGTTGCGGTCAGCTCCCTCACCGCGCCGCGGCGCCACACTTCAAACTTGACACTGGCGCCTGGCGCTGCTCCCGCGATGACCTGCAGCAGGTCGTTCGAGGCCTCTATTGCCTTGCCGTCGACCTTGAGGATGATATCGCCGACCATGAAACCCGCCTTCTCCGCCGGACTGGGCTTTTCAACCAAGACCACAAGCGCGCCCACCGCGTTCTTCAAACCGAACGAGACAGCCAGATCGGGTGTCATTTCCTGGATGCGTACACCGAGAAAGCCCCGAATGACTTTTCCGTGGGCACGCAGCTCGGCAGCCACTTTCATCGCGACGTCGATTGGGATCGCGAAGGAGAGACCCATGTAGCCGCCGCTGCCGCTATAGATCATGGAATTGATTCCCACGACTTCGCCGCGCAGATTGAACAGCGGCCCCCCCGAGTTGCCGGGGTTGACCGCGACATCGGTCTGGATGAACGGAACGTAACTCTCGCCCGGAAGGACGCGGCCCTTCGCACTGACAATCCCGGCCGTAACGCTATTCTCGAAGCCGAACGGCGAGCCGATTGCCGCCACCCATTCTCCCACCTCGAGCTTCGAGGGGTCGCCGATCGTCACTTGCCGCAGGGCCTTGGCATCGATCTTGATCAGCGCCAGATCGGTGCGCTGATCGACGCCGATCACCTTGGCCTTGAACTCGCGCTTGTCGAGGAGCCTGACCGTGGCCTCCCCCATGTCTGCAATGAGATGCGCATTGGTGAGAATGTAGCCGTCGTCGCTGATGATGAATCCCGACCCGAGGTTGCGGGCCTGGTATTCGGGCGGCCCGGGCGGGGCAAAGCGCCGGAAGAACTCTGAGAGCGGATCATCCGGGGACAGTTCGGGAATCTCGGGCTCGAGCTCGGCGTCACCAACGGTCCGCGATGTGCCGATGTTGACCACTGTAGCGCCCTGCTGCTTGACCAGCGTAACGAAATCGGGTGCGACGGACGGTGAAGGCGCCGCGCACGCGCTTGTGGCTAGCAGAACGAGAAGGCAGCGGAGAAGTCGCTGGGTCATGCGGAGGGTATCTGCAAGGCGGTCTCCTCTTGCTCTTTGCTGTGTGGCCTCAGGGGCGCGCCTGCCGTTTATGGAGCAGGTAGGCTCAACGCGTCTTTGAGCAGGATGATGTGGCGATTGCTGTCTGCATCGACCGCTTCGACGCTGTGCAGCGACTCCCACTCCTGATCGACGTGGATCTGCTTCGGATGCCGAATCAAATGTTCGACGCCTTCGGCCATGACCACCAGCACGTCGTTCTTGGGATCGTAGGAAAGCCCAAGCAGTGGGATCCAATCCGCCTCAACTTGGTGGCCCAATCCACGTCCGGTGACCTCGATCTCCACCTGCTTGGCTCCGAGTGCGCTGGATATCCGGTCGAAATAGGCTTGCCATTGTGCTTTTGCGAGCTGTCTGAGTGGCATCGTGACTCACCTTCGTCTGCAAAAGGAGG
>JBGQKF010000316.1:0-5374 GCA_041499435.1 Gammaproteobacteria bacterium | reverse complement strand
CGCTGGTCAAGTTGTCGTTCAGCCATGCCGGTCAGCTTGCACACGACTGCCGCAACCGCAGCGCCGAGGAGCTCGCGAAGCTGTCTCCGAACATGCGCGCACCGATGGAATGTCCGCGTGAGCGCTCACCGGTCACCGTCGAGCTCGAGCTGGACGGAAAGACGCTGGCGCGCGCGTCCGCACCTCCGTCGGGCCTGTCGCGCGATGGCGCATCGACTTGGTACGAGCGCTACGCGGTGCCCGCAGGCAAGCACGAGGTGTCGGTGAAATTCAACGATAGCGTACGGGTCAACGGCTTCAATTATTCGCGTGAGGAGCACGTCGAGCTGCGGCCGGGGCAGGTGCTGGTCGTCGACTTCAATCCGGAAAAGGGAGGCATCCTGATCCAATGAATCCGCTGACCTCTGCCGCACGCACTCTCACCGCGGGCACGACATCCGCATACACCCAGAGCCGGGCCGCCGACTTCACACTGACCGTTCCTGTCGATGCACGCGCACGCCTCGCGACCGGCTGGCTGTTGCTCGGCGTAGGCGCGCTGGTGGCATCCGGTGTGTTCTCGCTGTTGCTGGTGCTCTCGCGCACGCCCGGTATCAACCAGCTCATTCCAGTGACCGATCTCTTCCATGTGGCACTGGTCGTTCACGTCGATCTGTCGGTGCTGGTGTGGTTCGCGGCATTCGGCGGCGTGTTATGGACGCTCGCCGGCTCGCGCGCAGGCCTGGGCTTGGGCTGGCTGGGACTGGCGCTGTGTGCCGCCGGCACGGTGGGCATGATGCTCTCTCCCTTCGTGTCCGGCGGCGCACCGATCATGTCCAACTACATCCCGGTGCTCGACAATCGAGTCTTCCTGTGTGCGCTGGTGTTGTTCGGCATCGGCATCGGCGTCGAAGTCCTGCGAGGGCTCAGTGCGTTTCAGGCTCCGGTGAGGATGCTCGATGGCGGCGCCGCGGTGCGGGTGGGGCTAACCGCGGCGGGTGTGTCCACCGGAGTTGCGCTGTTCGCGCTCTTCTGGTCCTGGCTCGCGCTGCCCACGAGTCTCGCCGGCAAGGCGTATTACGAGCTGCTGTTCTGGGGCGGCGGTCACGTGCTTCAGTTCAGCTGGACGCTGCTCATGCTGGTTGCGTGGCTTTGGCTGGCCCATGCCATAGGTGCAAAAGTGCCTCTGTCCCCGCGCGTGGCGCTGTTGCTGTTCGGCTTGGCGCTGGTACTGGTCTTTGCGACCCCGTTCGTGTACTTGAACTACGACGTGACTTCGGTCGAGCACCGCCGCCTGCTGACGTGGATGATGCGCGCCGGGGGCGGGCTCGCCATCCTCCCGCTATCGCTTGCTGTCGTAGTCGCGCTCTGCAGCCAGCGTGACGTTGCGCGCCAGGTGCGCCCCCTGCGCGCAGCGCTGATCATGTCGCTGACGCTGTTTGCGGTCGGCGGTCTCATCGGGTTCGCGATCCGCGGCTCGGACGTGCGCATCCCTGCGCATTATCACGGTTGTATTGTGGGGGTGACGCTGGCGTTGATGGGCCTCGCCTATCATCTTCTGCCGCGCCTGGGGTTCAGTGCGCCGCGCGCACGGCTCGCTCATCTGCAACCGTACGTGTACGGTATCGGCCAGTTGCTGCATATCGCCGGGCTGGTGTGGTCCGGCGGCTATGGCGTGCAGCGCAAGGTGGCCGGGTCGGCGCAGATTCTGGGCAGCGTGCAGGAGGTCGCAGGCATGGCGCTGATGGGTATCGGCGGGTTGGTGGCGATCGTCGGCGGACTTCTGTTCGTAGTCGTTGTGATGCAGGCGCTGCATCCGGCGAAACGGTGAGCCGCATCCAACGCGATCCGATCGTGATCGACGCACAGCCGATGAGGCCGCAGTCGAGCTTGCCTTCGAATCAGAGCTGCAGATGAGCGAAGAGCATGCCATCGACGTACGCTGGCTGGAACCGCCCGAGCCGTTCGAGCGCGTGCTGGCAGAGTTGGAAGCGCTGCCGTCGGGTGCAGCGCTGCGCGTGATGATTCATCGCGAGCCGCATCCGCTGTACCAGTGGCTCGCTCGTGAGGGTTACCACTACCATACGCACTTCGATCCGCACGGGTGGTTCGAGATTCGCATCACGCGGTGAGGAGCTGTCTCGCCATGGAAGTTCACCTGCCTGATCACCAGGTCGGGATGTAGCTCACTACTACCTCGTGGTAATTCTGGAACCTTGCCCCTGCATCACTTCGCCATGTCATCACTTCGCTATGGCCTCAGCCAGACGGACCTTCTGCTGGACCTTCTCCATGTACTGCGCCGCGTCCGCGCGCGTCCGCAAGCTCTGAAATTGCACCTTCATATCTTCTCGTTGTGCGAGGGTAGAAACCGAGCCTGACACCGCCAAATCCACACGGTGCGCCACGTAGAGAAATCCCGGCAGGTTGCCTTCGTCCAGAGACTGCGCAGGGCGCTCGACCAGTCGCGCTTTGGGCAGGAACGGTGCTTCCACGCCAAAGGGAGCCGGAAAAGGGCAGCGCCCGCCGGAATTCGCTGGCGCGGGCAAAGTTGCGGGCGTGGATCTGGCGCTCGCCAGCGTAACCAACGAGCCGAGATTGTTTGCCTTGGCATCACGGTTCGTCAGCGCTCCTAGTCCCCACAAGGCTTCGACAGTAGCCAGCACCGACGAGTGGTCGTAGGTTCGGTGATCGATCAGATTGTGCGCGATGAGCGGCGACACGACAACCGCGGGCACACGCACGCCGTATTGCTCGAATGTAAAACGTGATTGATTAAGGCTCGACGTCGCCGAGTTATCTCCAGGAGCAACGGCCGCGCCCGGACGCACGTGATCGTAAAACCCGCCGTGTTCATCGTACGTCACGAGCAAAAGGCTGTGGCCCCAGAGAGGCGAGCTGCGGAGCGACTCGTAGACATACTTGATCAGCCACTCTCCGCAGGTGACATCTTCGATCGGGTGCTGGCACGTGCCGCCCTTGTAGGTATTGTTCAGAACGTCCCCGTAGTTGGGCTCGATGAAGGTGTATGCGTAGGGGTACTTGTCGTCCTGGACCGCGGCATGAAATTGGCTCAATGGCTTCGTGTCTTCGAAGTAATGGAACAGGTCGAAGATCGACAACACCTGAGGGAAAAGGTCGCCTCTGAAAATCTGCCACCGGTGAGACGACGCTCTAAGCTTGTCGAAGATGGTGCCCTTCTGAAATCTCAAGCCCTCAGCGAACCATTTGCTTATGTCCTTGCCGGTGGGGCTGTGATCCAACCCTGCCGAGGACGCGGCATGAACAAAGAACCGGTTGGGCCAGGTGGGCCCGGGCATCGATGAATACCAGTTGTCGCAAATCACGAACTCCTGCGCCAGGGCGTTCAAGACCGGCAACTGGCTCGGGCTGTAACACTGCATGATTTGCCCGGGATTCGGTGCTCCGCCATTCTCGGCGTAGTTCGCCACAAAACCGCTGCTGTCGATCGGCGGATACGCGCCTGCGGGCGGATATTTTTTGCCGTGCCCGCAAAGCTGCTCGACGACGCAGGGGAACTCATGGCATGGGTCGACGGGCATGACCCAGCCTGCCGGTTGGGAGACCTCGAAACCACCGTTCGATTCGTTCCCAACCAGTCCGTTGATCTTGGTCTTGTTTGTGGGCTGTGCCGCGTCGGTTCCGGTAATGCCCGAGAATCCCAACATGTGGTCCAGCGATCGGTTCTCGAGCATGAGTACGAAAACGTACTTGATGTTCTGCAAGGGAGTCGTCATGATTTATCTTCGCGGCTCAATTGAACTCTAAATCCCCGGCAAGCAGGCATTCTCCGGCCCCCTCATCCTACACGTAAGCTGTAGCAACCTCCTGCATACGCCAGCGCCGCCGCCGTTTCGAGCGCGGTCTTCTTCTGGAGCATCCATGCAGACCGTGCACTGGGTATAAGAATAGCAAACCCCCTTTCGCTGATTGGAGCCTCTCGTGTCAGGTTTGCGATATTGCGATTTAGTTGCATGCGCAACGACGTCGCGCTAGTCATGCAGGTGACAGGCGACCCTATGACCCGGCGCAACCTCCACGAGCCTGGGCGCTTCTTCCTTGCAACGCGCCATCGCATAGGGACAGCGGGTATGGAAGGCGCAGCCGGTCGGCGGGTTGATCGGGCTCGGCACGTCTCCCTGCAGAACGCGCTTCTGCCGCTTGAACTTCGGGTCGGGGATTGGCACGGCAGCTAGCAGCGCCTCGGTATAGGGGTGCAGCGGCCGGCGGAACAGGGTTTCCTTGTCCGCATATTCGACGATCCGGCCGAGATACATCACGGCAATGCGTTGGCTGATATGCTCCACCACAGCCAGGCCATGGGCAATGAACAAGTAAGAGAGTTGCTTTTCCCGCTGCAGATCGACCATCAGGTTGATCACCTGCGCCTGGATCGACACGTCGAGGCCCGAGACCGGCTCATCGCAGACGATCAGTTTAGGATTCAGCGCCAGGGCGCGTGCAATGCAGATGCGCTGGCGCTGGCCGCCGGAAAATTCATGCGGAAAGCTGCGCATCTGCGCCGGGCGCAAGCCCACCTGTTGGAACAGCGCGGCAACCCGTTCGCCACGTTCCTTGCTGTTGGCCATGCCGTGCACCAGCAGCGGCTCGCCAACGATGTCGAATGCCGACATGCGCGGATCCAGCGCGGCGAAGGGGTCCTGGAAGATGATCTGCATTTCGCGTCGATGCGGCCGCAGTTGGGATTTTCTCAGATGGGTGATGTCGTGGCCGCTGAGCCTGATCGAGCCCGCGGTCGGCTCCAGCAGCCGTAAGACCGCCCGAGCGACGGTGGACTTGCCGCAGCCGCTCTCGCCAACCAAGCCCAGGGTCTCACCCTCGCCGATCGAGAGACTGACGTCATCGACGGCGAACACATGACCGACGGTACGCCGCAGAATGCCCTTCTTGACCGGAAAATACTTTCTCAGCCCGGTCACCTCGAGCAGCGGTGCAGGCGCTGAATCCACACGCCGCGTCGCATCGCCATCGTGCGTTTGCGGCTCGAGCATCGCGCCGCGCGCAACCTCTGCCGAATGCCAGCAGGCCGCCCAATGGCCAGGCCGCTGCTCCTCGTAGGGAGGCGTCTCGGCCCGGCAGCGTTGGTCGGCTAACGTGCAGCGTGGTGCGAAGACGCAACCTGCCGGCAGATTGGTCAGCGTGGGCACCATGCCGGGAATTTCAGTCAGCCGGGCACCGGTCTCGGCCGGTTTGTCGCGCATGGACGGCAATCGCGGAATCGATGCCATCAGGCCACGGGTATAGGGATGCAGCGGCAAGGCGAACAGCGCTTCGACCTCGGCCTCCTCTACTTTGCGGCCTGCATACATCACGATCACTCGCTGCGCGGTTTCCGCCACGATGCCGAGATCGT
>JBGQKF010000315.1:0-5385 GCA_041499435.1 Gammaproteobacteria bacterium | reverse complement strand
GGCTTCATGAGCGTCTGGTTCAACCGCGGCCGCGCGTTGCTGGCCTTGCTGAGTCTGGCAACCGCGCAGCTCGCCTACGCCGGCTTGTCGATCGGCGACATCGACTCGCACCTTGCCGCCCAGACACACGTCGCGCTTTGCGTATTCGTCCCGCTCAATCTCGCGGCGCTCGCCTGGCTGCCCGAGCGCGGACTGTTCAACGCATTCGGATTGCGCCGCTTATTCTTGATCGTCGCGCAGGCGACGGCAATCGCGCTCCTGCTGCGTTCCGGCTTCACCGAAATCGTCGACTGGCTCGCCGAGCCGTGGCCGCAGCTCTCCTGGGTTGCCTCCGGCCCGATTCCGCCCCGTGTCCTGCCGCTCATGATGATAGCGATGGCGGGTACCGCCGTTCCCGCCATTTTGCGCGACAGCCCGATCGATGGCGCTCTGTGCGGCGCTATCGTCGCATTTGCGCTCGCCTGCTACAGCGCGCAGCACCCCGCCGACTTCGCTCTGCTGATGTCGACTGCCGCGCTGCTAGTGATGATCGGCGTGCTGCAGGATTCCTATCGGATGGCGTTCCGCGACGAGCTCACCGGATTGCCCAGCCGACGTGCCTTGAACGAGCGCATGATGGGCCTGGGCCACCAGTTCACTATCGCCATGGTGGACGTGGATCATTTCAAACGCTTCAACGACACCTACGGACACGAGACTGGCGATCACGTGCTGAAGATGGTGGCGGCAAAGCTTTCGCAGCTCCGTTCCGGGGGGCGGGCGTTTCGCTACGGAGGTGAAGAATTTGCGCTCGTGTTTCCCAATCGCAGCGCGCGTCGCATCCTGCGCGAGCTCGAGGCACTGCGCACGCGCGTGGCAGAGCATCGCTTGGCTCTGCGCGGTGCCCAGCGCCCCATCGAAGCGAGAGCCGGCCGCAGCCGGCGCAGAGCAGTCGCGGCCAGTCAAGCCGTGGCAGTGACAGTCAGCATTGGTCTTGCCGAGAGTAACGAAGCACACCGTACGCCCGAGCAGGTCCTGCAGGCGGCCGACCGCGCGCTGTACCGCGCGAAGGACAAAGGCCGCAATCGCGTGAGTCGCTGAACCGGTCTGATGCCGTCACCAACGATGCGATCGTTTGCCTACGGCTTGCAGGGATATGCCGCTGTCAAAGCAAGAAATACCAGCAAATGGCTATCCTCGTCCAACCGGTCGGGGTGAGCGCTCAGGTAACCGACCACGTCTCTGGCGCCCTGCTCGGGCAAAAAGCCCTCTGGCAGGCAGAACCACATGTCCTTCGCCTCGCGCCATGATGCCCAGGCGTGGCCCCACACGAAGCCATCGATAAAGGCGAGACAAGTGCTGGCGCGCAGCTGCTCATCCGAGGCTGGCGACCCGGACGCGGGCGGCCCGGACACCGCCGGCCGGCACAGTTCCAGCAGTCGGCTGCCCGGCTGTTTGCCAAGCCCAGATGCTATGGCAGTGCCTGCGCTGAGCAGGCATAGACCCGCACATAGCAGAGCCAGGCACGTCAAGGCCGGTAAGCGCAAGAAACCCTCTTGAAAAGCATTCCGGCTGCCCCTATGGATTCGGCGGACGCACTGGCAACTCCAGTGCCCGATTGGTTCAACTGTATATTGATTCGAATGGGGAGTGTCGAGCTATGAAGATACGTCCGATTCATGACCGCGTAATCGTCAAGCGGTTGGAGGAAGAGCGTAAGACCGTATCCGGTATTGTTATCCCCGACACCACCGCCGAGAAGCCTGACACGGGCGAGGTCGTCGCTGTGGGCGTCATCGACCCAACCAAGGTCACGCGCTACGCTTTGCAGAACGCAGCTTCGGTCGCGGGCTTGATTCTCACGACCGATGCGATGGTGGCTGAGTTGCCGAAGGACGAAAAACCGGTGCCGGCTCCGCATGGTGTGGATATGGATGACTGATCCAGGCTCCTCGCTCCAGCTTCACCCGAAACCCCGCTGCGGCCTTCATCGCATCGGGGTTTTCTATTTGTCGAGACGTGCCCTTGCTGCACGAGCCAGCGTCAGTATACTGTTGCGAACCGCCGATTTCGCATCGCAACATCATCGACTATGAGCAACCACCATGAGCCGGTTCGTCATTACTGTCGACTTCCAACTCCACCCGGGCGCAATGCGTGAGTTCCTGCCGCTGATGGTGGAGAACGCTAATAATTCGCGGGATCTGGAGCCAGGCTGCGAGCGCTTCGATGTCCTGCTGCCCAAGGGCTCGACCGACCGGGTGCTGCTCTACGAAATCTACACGGACAAGGTCGCGTTCGGCGAACACCTTAAAGCCCCGCATTTCCTGTCGTTCGATGGCGCGACCCAATCGCTGGTCAAGGAAAAGAAGATCGTCGAATACGCTCTCGAAAACGACGACGGCGCTTGAGCGGGCACCCCGTCGTGCGCGCCACAGCACGGGCAGGCGCGGCTTTTGCGTGCGGCCGGCCGAAGTCCTCTCTTCAATGGACACGAAGTAAGAATATGGATCGCCTGCTCACACCGCGCCACGCCCATCCGCTCATTCGCAGCCTCTACCTGCTTGCCATCGCTTTCCTGTCGGTACTGTCCCCCTCGGCCCACGCCGAATCCGCGCGGCAGATCAAGAAGCAGAACGACGCCTTAGTGCGCTCGCTCGAAGATATCTATGCCAAATCCATGGACGTCGCACGCTCCGGCGACGTCGACGCCTATTGGCGCTGGCGCACGGTTGCGTCGCGCGACCGCCCGCCGCGGCTGACCAAGCCCCTGCTGCCCATGTTCGCGGATATGCTGCCGGGCCTGCAGACCCTGCAGTTCGTGCGGATGGATACCACGCCACAGATGGCGCGGGCGCTCTACAAGTGGCCGCGGGAGGATATAGCGCGTTATACCGTCGTCGTGTACCGCATCGAGGGCGGCGAATGGAAGATCGATTCGATCGCGGTACGCACCGATTCGACCTCTACAGCTCAGGAGCAGCAGCTCGCGCAGAAACTCCGGCAACGCAATCCCGACTATCACCCCGAGCGGTGAGGCGATCTCCGGAACCCGCGCATCGGTCGCCACGAGATGTGGTCTTTCCGAGAAGCCGGCAGGGTCATTGTGCGGCGTGGCTGCATCGCGACTGATGGAGGTGCGCACGCCTTCTCAGGCGCAGGCGCCCGGAGTACCATGTCGGGTTAACGGTAGCGCGCCTGCTCCGCGCACCCTTTGCGTGCGAGTGCAAAACAACTAACTAAGGCGTACACCCAAGGAGAAGAGTTGAAGCCGACAGATATCGGTCGACCCGACTACTTTCACAAAGTCGTCGACTGCCAATGGGCGTGCCCGGCGCACACACCCGTTCCCGAATATATCCGGTTGATCGCTGCAGGCCATTACAGCGATGCTTACATGATCAACTGGAAGTCCAACGTGTTCCCCGGCATCCTCGGCCGCACCTGTGATCGCCCTTGCGAGCCGGCATGCCGACGCGGTCGAGTCGAAGAACAGCCGGTCGCCATCTGCCGCTTGAAGCGCGTCGCCGCCGATTACAAGGACGACATCCGCGATCGCCTCCCCAAACCAGCAACCCAGAAGAATGGCAAGCGTATCGCCTGTATCGGGGCAGGGCCCGCGTCACTTACGGTGGCACGCGATCTGTTGCCGCTGGGCTACGAAGTCGTGATCTTCGAGGCCGACCGGTTCGCCGGCGGCATGATGCGCACTCAGATCCCGAAGTTTCGCCTGCCCGAAACCGTCCTTGACGAAGAGGTCGGCTACGTTTTGGAGATGCAACCCGAGTTGCGCAGTGGTCAGCGGGTGGACAGCCTCCAGGCTATCCTCGATGACGGCTTCGACGCGGTGTTTGTCGGCTGCGGCGCGCCGCGCGGACGCGACCTCGACATTCCCGGCCGCAAAGAGGCGGCCGCGCATATCCACATTGGGATCGACTGGCTGTCGAGCGTGTCCTTCGGCCATGTGGAGCGCATCGGCAAGCGCGTCATCGTGCTCGGCGGCGGCAACACCGCGATGGACTGCTGCCGTTCATCCAAGCGGCTGGGCGGGGAAGACGTGCGCGTAGTGGTGCGCTCCGGCTTCGACGAGATGAAGGCCTCGCCGTGGGAAAAGGAAGATGCCATGCACGAAGGCATTCCGATTTTGAATTTCCTCGTGCCGAAGTCGTTCACCCACGAGGGCGCTCGCCTCACCGGCGCGGTGTTCGAGAAAGTGAAGCCGGTGTTCGATGCCAATGGCCGCCGCAATCTGGTCCCGACGGGCGAGCCCGACGTGCACATGGAGTGCGACGACGTGCTCGTGGCAATTGGCCAGGAGAACGCCTTCCCCTGGATCGAGCGCGACCTCGGCATCGAATTCGATCGCCATGGCATGCCGAAGGTCGACCCGATGACGTTCCAGTCGACGCTCCCGAATGTGCTGTTCGGCGGCGATGCTGCATTCGGACCGAAGAACATCATCTGGGCGGTCGCCCACGGCCATGATGCCGCGATATCGATCGATCGGATGTGTCGCGGCGAAGACCCCCGCACACGCCCGGCCCCGCACGTGCACCTCACCTCGCAGAAGATGGGCATCCACGAGTGGAGCTACGACAACGCCATCTCGGACGACAAGCGCTTTCGGGTCCCGCTCAAGGACATGCGCATTACGCTGAAGAACATCAAAGTCGAGGTGGAGCTCGGCTTCGATCCCAAGCTCGCGTTCGCCGAAGCGCAGCGCTGCCTGAACTGCGATATACAGACGGTGTTCACCGACAAGCTCTGCATCGAATGCGATGCGTGCGTCGACATTTGTCCGCTGGACTGCATCAACTTCACCGACAACGGCGAGGAGGATCAGCTGCGCCAGCAGTTGCGCGCACCCGCGCTGAATCCGACGCAGGATCTGTATGCCTCCGGCACTTTGAAGACCGGTCGCATCATGGTGAAAGACGAAGACCTGTGCCTGCACTGCGGTTTGTGCGCCGAGCGCTGTCCCACCGGCGCCTGGGATATGCAGAAATTCTTTCTGGAAATGGCGCAAGCGGGACCGGCATGCCGCAGCAAGCAAAGCGCGCCCAGGACCGCGCCTGCGATATGAGAGAAGTGGAGTCGATAACCCGCATGCCGCCCGAGAATCAGCTCCGCACCAACGATTTCGTCGTCAAGTTCGCGAACGTCAACGGCTCCGGCTCGGCCTCGGCGAATATGCTGTTCGCCAAATCGATCCTGCGCATGGGTGTGCCCGTGAGCCCGCGCAACATCTTCCCGTCCAACATTCAGGGCCTGCCGACCTGGTACGAGGTGCGCGTGTCGGAAGCAGGCCATCTGGGCCGGCGCGGCGGTGTGGACCTCATGGTCGCTATGAACCCGCAGACCTGGGACAACGACATCGCAGAGATCGAGCCGGGCGGATACCTGTTC
>JBGQKF010000314.1:0-5401 GCA_041499435.1 Gammaproteobacteria bacterium | reverse complement strand
CTGCGGTTCATCTTCGATGCGTATCGAGGACATGTTGCCGATGCGCGGGGGTTGGTGGACTAAGGCAACACCCAACACAGAGGCACAGAGAACACAGAGGTACACAGAGAACTGCGATGCCTGGATTCACCGCTCCAATATTGTCCGCTCGACCTCCATTCACACGGCAACCGCGGGCTATCTCTTTCTCGTTGTCGCATTCCTCTGTGTCACTCTGTGCTCTCTGTGCTCTCTGTGCCTCTGTGTTGAGATTTAGATAAGTGAACTTAGCCCTCAAAATCGACGTCGACACCTACCGCGGAACCCGCGACGGCGTGCCGCGCCTGGTCGAGTTGCTGAAAAAGCACGAAGCCGGCGCCACGTTTCTGTTCAGCCTCGGGCCGGATCACACCGGCCGAGCCATCAAGCGGGTATTCCGCAAGGGCTTCCTGAGCAAGGTGCGTCGCACCTCTGTGGTGTCCCACTATGGGTTCGGCACGCTCCTCTACGGTACGGTACTGCCGGGACCCGACATCGGCGGTCGCTGCGCCGACGCGATGCGCGCCGTGCAAAGCCAAGGCTTCGAGGTGGGCATCCACACCTTCGATCACATTCGCTGGCAGGATCACGTGGGAGGAGAAGACGCGCCGTGGACGCGCCGCGAGATGGAGCGTGCGCGCGCGCGCTTCCGTGAAATTTTCGGCGCCGATGCGCGCGTCCACGGCGCCGCCGGCTGGCAGATGAATCGCCATGCCTACCGGCTGACGCAACTGCTCGGGTTCGGGTACTGCTCCGACACGCGCGGCACGCATCCCTTCGTCCCGGTCTACGAGGCCGAAATCGTCGCATGTCCGCAACTGCCCACCACCCTGCCTACACTGGACGAGCTGATCGGCACCGATGGCATCGACATGAACAACGTCGTCGAGCGTGTGCTCGAACTCACCTTGGATATGCCACCCACCGGACACGTCTTCACGCTGCACGCGGAGCTCGAAGGCATGAAGCTCGCCCCGCTGTTCGAGCTGCTGTTACAGGGTTGGCGCGACCAGGGTTACAAGCTGGTAAGCCTGGGGGATTACTTCGACGCGCTTCCCGACAAGAATCTCCCGCGCCACGAAGTCATCACAGGAAGCATACCGGGCCGCTCCGGCACGCTGGCTTTGCAAGGACAACAGTTTCTGGCCTGACCCGCGCACGAACAACCCACCAAAAACAGGAGGCCGCTTCATGTTAGATAATCTGACCGTGCCCGATTTCGAGCTGCCGGAGACCGGCGGCGGGACTTTTCGTCTTTCCGACCATCGCGGCAAGACGCTGGTGCTCTATTTCTACCCGAAGGACAATACGCCGGGCTGCACGGAGGAAGGCATTCAGTTCCGCGACCAATACGCCGAGTTCCAGAAGGCCGGGTGCGAGATCTACGGCATTTCGCGCGACTCCGTGCGCTCGCACGAGGGCTTCAAGGCCAAAATGACCTTTCCGTTCGCTCTGCTGTCCGATGCAGACGAGCGCGTGTGCGAGCTGTTCGGCGTAATGAAGATGAAGAATATGTACGGCAAGCAAGTGCGCGGCATCGAGCGCAGCACCTTCGTGATCGATGGCCAAGGCGTCGTGTGCAAGGAATGGCGCGGCGTCAAGGTGCCTGAGCACGTACAGGCGGTATTGAGCTTCGTAAAGACCTTGTAGGCCTCATTTGCTGCGAGGGCGGAAGACAGTGCATCGCTGTTCCTGACTCCTGACTCCTGAACTCTGACTCCTGATGACCCAACGTAAACCCGCGCCGGTGACACGTCTGCACCCGGGCACCAAACTGTTCGTGCTCGACACCAACGTGCTGATGCACGATCCCACCAGTCTGTTCCATTTCGACGAGCACGATGTCTATCTGCCGATGGCCACGATCGAGGAGCTCGACGCCAACAAGAAGGGCATGTCGGAAGTAGCGCGCAACGCGCGTCAGGTGAGCCGTTTCTTGGATGAGCTGTTGCGGCACGCGGGTCACGAAATCGAAGGCGGCATCCCGCTGAATGCGCAGGGTGCCAAGGAGGCCACCGGCCGGCTGTTCCTGCAAACCAGCGCGATCACCGGGGAGCTGCCGGCGAGCCTCGCTACCAGCAAGGCGGACAACCAGATCCTCGGTGTGGTGCGCCATCTCGCGGAGCACCAGAGCAAGCGGCAGGTGATCCTGGTGAGCAAGGACATCAATATGCGCATCAAGGCGCGTGCGCTGGGTTTGTCCGCCGAAGACTACTTCAACGATCGCGTCCTCGAGGACACGGATCTGCTCTACACCGGCGTGCGCGAGCTGCCCGCCGATTTTTGGGAGATGCATGGCAAGGAAATGGAGTCGTGGCAGCAGTCGGGGCGCACGTTCTACCGTATCAGCGGGCCGCTGGTGCCGGGCCTGCTGGTAAACGAGTTCGTCTATCACGAAGCCGACCGCCCGTTCTATGCGCAAGTGAAGGAGACTTCCGGACAGACCGCGATCCTGCAGACCCTGGTCGATCACACACACCAGCGCAATGGCGTGTGGGGCATCGTCGCGCGCAATCGCGAGCAGAATTTCGCGCTCAATCTGCTGATGAATCCGCAGATCGATTTCGTCACGCTGCTCGGTCAGGCCGGTACCGGCAAGACCCTTCTTACGCTTGCCGCCGGCCTGATGCAGACGCTCGAGGACAAGACCTACTCCGAAATCATCATGACGCGCGTCACCGTTCCAGTGGGCGAAGACATCGGCTTTCTCCCCGGCACCGAGGAAGAAAAGATGACGCCCTGGATGGGCGCGCTCGAAGACAATCTCGATGTGCTGAACAAGACCGACGAAGAGGCCGGCGAGTGGGGTCGCGCGGCAACCCGCGACCTGATTCGCTCGCGCATCAAGGTGAAGTCGCTCAACTTCATGCGCGGCCGCACTTTCATCCACAAGTTTCTGATCATCGACGAGGCCCAGAACCTGACGCCCAAGCAGATGAAGACACTGATCACGCGCGCCGGTCCCGGCACCAAAGTCGTCTGCCTGGGCAACATCTCGCAGATCGACACCCCGTACCTGACCGAAGGCAGCTCAGGTTTGACTTATGTCGTCGACCGATTCAAGGGCTGGTCGCACAGCGGGCACATCACGCTCATGCGCGGAGAGCGCTCACGGTTGGCGGATCATGCGGCGGAGATTCTGTGAAGCGTGAAGAAGTGAATAAGGTGAAGAGGTGAAGAGGTGAAGAGGTGAAGAGGTGAAGAGGTGAAAAGGTGAAAAGGTGAAAAGGTGAACAGGCGAACAGGCGACGCACACTGTGGTTAGACCATCGCGTACTCTTCTAAGGTCGGAGTTACGATTGCCGCAATTCCACGGCACCCGGCCATTCACCTTTTCACCTCTTCACTTTTTCACCTCTTCACGCTTTTTGATGCCACCAATGCGCCAGCGGATCCGAGTATAGAATCCGATCGATCGTCTCCTGCCTGACCTTTGGCAGTCCGCTTTGCTCCACGACTCGATTCACACCGCGTAGGCCATCGATCGACTCGCCGACTTCCGAGAACGGGAAGTCGGTGCCCCAGAAGATCTTGTCGCGCTCGGTGATCCGATACTCCTCCGCCGCGCGCAGCACATTGTAGAACTGCCATGGGCGATAGAAGATCGCCGATACTTCGCAGTAAACGTTCGGCTGCTTGCGCGCGACAATGATGCACTCCTCGTACCAGGGGTGACCCATGTGCGCCATGACCATCTTGAGATCCGGGTGGCGGCGCGCGACGTCGTCGACATAGATCGGCCGTCCGAGCTCGGCCGGTGCGTTGCGCGCGAACGTCGTTCCCATGTGCATGGTGAGCGGCAGATCGTGCTGCACGCAGTACGCGTAGATCGGTTCCATGCGCGGGTCGTTCAGGTGCACGCCGTTGTAGATCGGTCCGTACTTCACACCGCGCAACCCGAGATCTTCGATCGCGTGCCGCAACAGCTCCATGCAATCCCCACGACGCGGATCGACACACGCAAAGCCGACGAACTTGTCCGGATACTTGCGCACCGCAGCCGCAGTGACCTCATCGTCCCCGTCGATGCCCGCGGAATCGCCGTAGCGCAGCGAGAAGATGATGGCCTGGTCGACGCCGGCCATGGCGCCATACAACGTATCGGCGTCGGCTTTCACGCCCACCGAACCGCCGGAGCGCGCTGCCGCCGTCTGCTCGGCGAAAGTGGGCCGCAGATGCTTATCGTCCCAGACGTTGACGTGACAATCGACGATGCGACGAGAGCTTTGCGCCATGGCGATACGAGTCCATTGAGACGACAGTTCAGTTTAGCATCGCAAGTTGCTGCGATGCGCTGGCTTATTTGATCCAGATCAAACACGCTGCAGATAAGCTTCATATTGTATACACCTTTACCAAAGATGTGCGTAGTATGCATCTACAAGAGTTCTATTCGTAGGATTTATCTCCCATGCGGCTCACGACCTTCACCGACTACAGCCTGCGCGTCTTGATCTACCTGGCGGCCACGCCAGACGGCCGTGCCACGATCGCGGAAGTGGCCGGGGCGTTCGGCATCTCGGAGAACCATTTGATCAAAGTCGTCCACTTCCTGGGCAAGGCCGGGGTGCTGGCCAATGTCCGCGGCCACGGCGGCGGCTTGCGGCTGGCCATGCCCGCAAGCGCGATCAACATCGGCGCGGTCGTCCGCGCGACCGAGCAAGGCGACATGCCGGCTGAATGCTTCGATGCCGAAGACAACGCCTGCCCGATCACACCGAATTGCCGGCTGCGCGGCATTTTCAAGGAAGCGGTGCGTGCATTCTACGCAGTGCTCGACCGATATACGTTGGAAGATCTCACGCGCAATCGCGCCGCTCTTTCCAAGATCCTGTTCATGCCGGCGGCGCCGGCATGACGGAGCAACCAAAGGCAGGAAATGCACAGCTGAGCGACTGCATGAACCATGCATAGACCTATGCTTGGCCATTCAATGTCGCGGGGGAGCCTCGATGACGATCAAATCAATAACACACACCACCCTGCTGCAGCTCGACGGGTTTCCGCTGGCACTGCTGGCTGCATGGCTTCTTGCTGGTTGCAATCCGCAGAGCGATTCCAAGGCAAACGCCGCCAGCGCCGCTGATCCCTACGATGTGTCGAAAATGAATTTCCATCCTGGGCAGGCGGCAATCAGCAACCCGCGCCACACCGGTCCGTTCTCTGCCGGCAGCGCGCTCACCACTGATGCCGCGGTCAAGCCGCTCGCGCCGGAGCCCGTCAAGGAAATTCAACTGGACACGACCCACAAGATCATCGAGATCGCACCTGGCGTGAAGTTCAGCGCGTGGACGTTCGGTGACCAGGTGCCCGGACCGGTCGTGCGTGCACGCGTGGGCGATCGCATCAAGTTTTCCATGACCAACCGATCCGACGAACCGGT
>JBGQKF010000313.1:0-5412 GCA_041499435.1 Gammaproteobacteria bacterium | reverse complement strand
CGGCGACTGGCCGACGTAGGTGCCAATCTGAACGCGACGTTCGACGTGGATCGCGCCGGCTATGCGTTGCGCACGCTCTCGAGCGATGCCGAGCAGCAGCAGGCCCTGATGGTTCTGAGCCGCGTGCTGCAAGCGCCATCGTTCCCTGAAAAAGTCCTGGAGCGCGAAAAGACGCGCGTCATCGCTGGCCTCAAGGAAGCCGACACTAAGCCCGACATCATTGCATCGCGGACTTTCGCGCGCCTCTTGTTCCGCGATCATCCCTATGCGTTACGCGCCATGGGAGAGCCCGATACCGTTGCCGCGCTGACGCGCAGCGACGTGGTTGGCTTCTATCGCTCGCACTACTACCCGGATCGTGCAGTAATCGCGATCATGGGTGATGTCACGCGCCAGCGCGCCGGTGAGATCGCCGATCAGCTCACGCGTGATCTGCCAGCCGCTTCCGGGCCGCTGCCGCCGCTGCCTCCCGTGCCGCCGCTGGCAGCTTCGATCGAGCGCGATATCGAGCATCCGTCCGCGCAATCTCACGTCCTGACCGGTCAACCCGGCGTAGCGCGCAACGACCCGGATTATTTTCCACTGCTGGTCGGCAACCACATCCTCGGCGGCGGCGGCATGACTTCGCGGCTGTACGAACAGGTACGTGAGCGGCGCGGGCTGTCCTACAGCGTGTACAGCGTCTTCGTGCCTTATCAGCAACCGGGCCCGTTCCAGATCGGCTTGCAGACACGCCGCGATCAGGCGCAGGAAGCGGTTGCAGTCGTGCGCAAGGTGCTCGCCGATTTCATTGCGAACGGACCGACCGTCGCGGAACTGGAAGCTGCGCAGCAGAACCTGGTTGGCGGCTTTGCCTTGCGTATCGACAGCAACCAGAAGATCCTCAACTACCTGGCGGTCATCGGCTTCTACCGGCTGCCGCTGGACTACCTCGATACCTTCACCACCCGGATCGAAGCCGTGACGCTGGAGCAAATTCGGGATAGCTTCCGTCGCCGCATCGATCCCGAGCGTCTGGCGACGGTAGTGGTCGGGGCCAGCGGCGCCAAGTAACGTTGGTCATGGCTGCGAACCGCGTGCGCATCATCGGCGGTGAATGGCGCAGCCGCTGGATCAAGTTTCCCGACATCGATGGTCTGCGGCCCACGCCCGATCGCGTACGCGAGACCGTATTCAACTGGCTGGGTCAGGATCTGACCGGGCTCATCTGCCTCGACCTGTTTGCAGGCAGCGGCGCGTTCGGGTTCGAGGCGGCGTCCCGCGGCGCCCACCAGGTGGTGCTGGTCGAGCGTAATCGGCGGATCGCGCAGTCTCTGGAAGACAACGCACAGCTGCTATGCGGTGGGCGTGGACCGCTGGGCGTAGTCTGTGCCGATGCGCTAGAATTTCTCCAACGCGACCTGCGGACGTACGACGTAGCCTTCGTGGATCCGCCGTACGCGACGTGGGAAAAGACCGCGGATGCGGCGGCTCTTCTGGACCAGCTCAGGCCGCGGCTTAACCCCGGGGCCCGGGTTTACCTGGAAGCGGCGCAGCCGTTGCAGCTTCCCCCGGACTGGCAGACGATCAAGAACAACCGCGCGGGAGCCGTGCACTACCAACTGGCCCAGCCGATAGCCCAATGAACAAAGCCGTCTATCCCGGAACTTTCGACCCCATCACCCGCGGACACGAGGACCTGGTGCGTCGTGCCACGCGCCTGTTCGATCATCTCATTGTCGCCGTGGCGAGCAGCCGTCAGAGCGCCGTCTTCTCGGTTGAGGAGCGCGTCGACATGGCAAAGGAAGTGCTTGCGCATTATCCCAATGTGGAGGTGGTGGGCTTTTCCGGCCTGCTGATGGATTTTCTGCGTCAGCAAGGCGCGCGCATCATCATTCGCGGATTGCGCGCAGTGTCGGACTTCGAGTACGAATTCCAGATGGCAGGGATGAACCGCAATCTCTATCCGGACGTGGAAACGGTGTTCCTCACCCCTGGCGAGCAGTACATGTTCGTTTCAGCGACCATGGTGCGCGAGATCGCATTGCTGGGTGGCGACGTGAGCCCCTTCGTGAATCCAATCATTCTGCCGCGCCTGCGCCGCATGAGCGCGCACTAGCCAAGCATGGCTCTGCTCATCACCGACGAGTGCATCAACTGCGACGTGTGCGAACCGGAGTGCCCGAACGAGGCGATCGCGCAGGGCGCGGACATCTATGAGATCGACCCGGCACGCTGCACCGAGTGCGTCGGCCACTTCGACGCCGCGCAGTGTGTCGTGGTTTGCCCGGTCGATTGCATCATCAGCCACCCCGAGCACGTGGAAACGCGTGCGCAGCTGCAGCTTAAATATGCTGCGCTGATGCGCAGTCAAACAGCCAAAGACGAGATCTGAACAGCGCTCAACGCTGACAGCGCGAACAGTAGAATGCCGAGCGCTGTCCGATGCGTACCGACTTGACGGACGCACCGCAGGTCTTGCACTTTTCGCCCTCGCGCCCGTACACCAGATAGTGCTGCTGAAAGTAACCGGAGCTGCCGTCCGCGTGCACGAAGTCGCGCAGGCTGCTGCCGCCGGCGCGGATTGCAGCGCGCAGCGTCACGCGTACGCCCTCGACCAACCTCTGGTACCGCTTGTGGCTGATGCGCCCGGCGTGGCGTGCAGGATGGATGCCCGCGCGAAATAAAGATTCGTTCGCGTAGATGTTGCCCACCCCGCATACCATGCGGTTGTCCATCAGCACGCTCTTGATCGGTGCAGTACGGCCGCGTGTGCGTGCGTACAACCAGTCGGCGGTGAACTCGCGCTCGAGCGGTTCCGGCCCCAGACCTTGCAGCAGTTTGTGCTGCATCGGTTCGCCGCGTACGAACAGCACGGCGCCGAAGCGGCGCGGATCGCGCAGGCGCATTGCCTGTCCGCTTTCGAGTACGAGATCGACATGGTCGTGCGGGGCGGGGGGAAGATCGGCCGACACGATGCGCAGGCTGCCGGACATGCCCAGATGCAGGATCAGCCAGCCCTCACCGCAATCGAGCAGCAGATACTTGCTGCGTCGTTCCAGCCGCTCGATGCGTCTGCCTGCGATCCATGCCGGCAGTTCGCTCGGCACCGGCCAGCGTAAACGCCCGTCGCGTACGATCATCGCGAGGATGCGCTGACCCTGTAGATACGGCGCGATGCCGCGCCGCGTGATCTCGACCTCAGGAAGCTCCGGCACGCCCCGCCTCCTTTGCCGGTAAAGGCTGCAGCAGGCGCTTGCTCATCTCGCCGGAGAAATGGAATTCCAGCTTCTCGTCGGTGCGCACCAGCACCAGCTCAGGCTCTTTGCGCAGAACCGCGAAGTCGAGCGTCTTGCCGTCGCTCAGCTTGACGCTGATCGTTTCCGCTGCCGCTTTGTTGGCTGCGACCTGCGTGCTCAGGCTGGAGGCAAGCCGCCAGTCGTCGACCCAGCGATTGAGCTCATCCTGGCTCGGGCGCTCCTTCTCGGTGGAAGGGAGCGGAGAGAGCGTCCACTTGCCATCTTTCTGCGTGACGGTGAATGACTTGAAGGTGAAGGCGGTCGGCGTCTCGCCCTGACGGAACAGGCTGTGGGTGAGCAGCCGGTCCGCGCGCGCGGGCACGAGCGATGCGTAATAGCTTTGCACCAGATAAACACTGGGTCCGGTCGCGATGTACTGGTCCTGCGTCAGCGGGTTGATGGTTCCGAAGGCGAAGGTCTGTCCATCGATGGTAACGCTCATCGCCGGCGCGTCCAGGTCGAAGCGCTTGAGGTCGGCGGCCAGCAGTTGCTCTTTGCTAGTCGCCGCCAGCAGGTCGAGGATGCGTTGCACCTGCGTCTGATCCGCGCGCGCCTGCATCGGGGCGCTCAGGTACCATGTGTTGTCGCGCTTTTCCAGCGCGTATCCGCCGCCGGTCTTGAGTGCGACCGAGACTTTCGCGGCGGCGCTGGCCGTTTGGGCGGACAGCTTGAAGCTCGGCTCGGCCGGCTGATTGCCCCGGTGCCAGGCGTAAATGCCGAGCCCGATCACGCCGATCAGCAGCAACAGATTGACGATCCAGCCGAGTTTCATGAGCGCGATAGATGGCGTCAGGCTTTACGCCGACGCCACCAGATCGTTCCGCCGGTGAACAGAAAGATCGCAGGCACCAGGATCAGGAATGTGAAGCCCAGCAGATTCACGCCACGCTGCGTGAGCTTGAGTTGGCTGTCCACCGTCGCACGCGGCTGGATAGTAATCAGGTTCTCGTCCTGTGCCAGCCAATTGAGCGTATTCACGCCCAGATCCACATTGCCGCCATTGCCCAGAAATGCATTGGAGAGAAAGCCGCTGCCGCCAATGAGCGCGACGCGCTGATCCTTGTCCTTCACCTTGCGCTCGACCGCCACCGCGATCGTGATCGGCCCGGGAACATCCCGGCCTTTGTCGTAGCGCACATCTTTGTTGATGTCGTCGGTTTCCAGCCAGCCGCTCTGCGCCACCTCGACCAGCCGGGTGGCGTGCCAGTCGCCGTTGTCCTGCTTGAGCTCGATCTTGCGGGCAAACGGGAACACCGTATTGAGGTTGAAGCTCTCCGTGATCGGATGCATTCCATACGCAAGTCCGATGGCGGTCGTCGGTGCTGCGCCGAGCTTTGCCCCCAGCGGATCGACCACTACGCCTGGGGAAAGCATCAGGCCCAGATACTCCGCGATCGGCTCCAGACCATTCAGCGGACACGGGTCGACCAACCATAGAAGATTGCCCCCGCGCGCCAGATACGCGCGAATTTTGTCGATCTCCCCCTTCTGGAGCGGCGTACGCGGCGTGGTGATCACCAGCACGCTCACGTTATCCGGAACCTCCGGCGCTACCGCCAGGTTGAGCGGTGTGACGCGAAAGCCCTTGGTGGAAAGTTGCTGGCCGAAGCTCCCCAGATCGAAATTGGCGCGACCGTCGAGCGCCGGCTCACCGTGGCCGGTCACCCACGCCACCTGCTGCTCTTTGCCGCGTAACAGACGTTGCAGCAGGTTGGTCATGCCCTGCTCGCTCAGGTTGGTGAGGTGCTCGCTGCGGCTGCCGTAGGCGACGATCAGCTCGCCGTTCATGCGCACATTGGCGGCCTTGGTTTCGTTCGGGTTGCTCGTTGGATCGACGAACTGCAGCTCCACCTCCGGCTTGGCCCGCTGATAGGGGGCGATGAAATCCGCAACCTGCTGGCGCAGGTTGCCCTGCATCGCATCGCGGGCGGTCGTCGCATAGGCGGTGATTTTGATCGGTCCTTTCATGTTGTCGAGTACCTTGCGCGTGGCGTCGCTCAAGCTGTTGCGCTGGCCGGAGGTGAGGTCCCACTGCATGCGATAGTCTTTGACGAGCCAGATCACCAGGCCCGCCGCCGCGACCAGCAGCAACGCGAAGATGCCGTTTTGCAGCGTCAGCTGCATTCGCAATCGG
>JBGQKF010000312.1:0-5414 GCA_041499435.1 Gammaproteobacteria bacterium | reverse complement strand
TCGCGCGCCTCTTCGTCTTGTGCGACAACCGCTTGCCGTTGCGTCTCGTCTTCGAGGCGAGCGCGGGCGTGCTCGGCGTCGATGCCGGCCCGCTGTGCCAGGCGCAGCAAGGTCGGCTCCGCGGTCAGGTCTTCACCTTCCAGAAAATACCCGCGGAACAGGCTCTCCACCATCTGCTCCTGAACACCTTCCTCGCGAGCGAGATCGATCAGCAGATGGCCCGCGATCGTGTTCGGCTGCCGCACGATGCGGTCGAAGGCAAACTCGATGCCCACGGAACGACCCGCGGCGGCGACACGTGAGTAGATCTCACCGGCGCGCGCGCCAAACTTGCTGGCGACGTACTGCGCACGAGGTATGCCCTCGCGCGGCAGCTGCGGATTGAGCTGGAACGGACGCCACACCACCTCGATCGCTTGCGGCTCGATACCATCTTCTGCGAGCAGCTGCAAGGTCTGCTCCAGCCGTCGCTTGCCGATAAAGCACCAGGGACAGACCACGTCGGAAACGACATCGATGCGAAACGCCATGATAGTTCCTGTTCGACTTTGGAGGTTGCAACCGTACAATGCTGGCATGAATCGGCGCGGGCTGCACCAGGCGCGCGCCATGCGTCGTCGAACCCGACCCGAGTATTCCAACAGCTCACTAAGCTAGAATAGCGCTTTTGCCCGGAGAACAAGACATGTCGATGGCCGACCGCGACGGCGTCATCTGGTACGACGGCAAGCTCGTGCCCTGGCGCGACGCCACCACTCATGTGCTCACGCATTCGCTGCACTACGGGCTGGCGGTATTCGAGGGGTTGCGCGCGTACAAGACCGACTCGGGCACGGCGATCTTTCGTCTCAAGGAGCACACCGAGCGCCTGTTCAACTCGGCGCACATCTTCATGATGAAGATGCCGTACAACAAGGAGACGATGATCGAGGCGCAGAAAGAGGTGGTCCGGGCGAACCAGCTCGAGGCCTGCTATGTGCGCCCGATCGCATTCTACGGATCCGAGAAGATGGGCGTCTCGCCCAAGGGCGCGCAGGTGCACGTGGCGATCGCGGCATGGCCCTGGGGCGCCTATCTCGGCGCCGACGGGCTGGAGAAGGGCATCCGCGTGAAGACCGCCTCCTACGCGCGGCACCACATCAACGTCACCATGTGCCGTGCCAAATTTTCCGGGACCTATGCCAACTCGATCCTCGCCAACCAGGAGGCGCTCGAGCACGGCTACGACGAGGCGCTGCTGCTCGACGTGGACGGCTATGTGGCGGAAGGCTCCGGCGAAAATCTGTTCATTGTCAAGAACGGCAAGCTGTACGAGCCTGAGCTCACCTCGGCGCTGATCGGCATCACGCGCGACGCGGTGATCACCATGGCGCGCGACATCGGACTGGAAGTGGAGGCGCGCCGCATTACGCGCGACGACGTCTACATCGCGGACGAAGCCTTCTTCACCGGCACGGCCGCCGAGGTAACGCCGATTCGTGAGCTGGACAGCCGCCTGATCGGTTCCGGCAAGCGCGGCCCGATCACCGAGAAGGTGCAGTCGATGTTTTTCGATCTGGTCAACGGCCGCGCGCCGAAGTACAAGCATTGGCTCACTCACATTTAAATCCGCCGTCAAAGTCCGCGAGCCCCCTCTATGGAAAGCAAGAGCTTGAACCGACAGCGGCACATCGAAGTCACCGCAGCCGATCTGCCGCTGCACTGCCCGCTGCCTTCGATGCTGCTGTGGAACTCGCACCCGCGCGTATTCCTGCCGATCGAGAAGACCGGCGAAGCGCTATGTCCTTACTGCGGCACACTCTATACGCTGAAGGGCGGTGCCCGCGCCGGGCAGCATTGAGTTGCTGCGCGGCGCGCACGCGCCGACTTCGCCCGCACACGCTTGCATAAGACGCTGGTCATCGGTCCATCCTGGGTCGGCGATACGATCCTCGCCCAACCGCTGTTGAGACGGCTGCGCGATCAGCACCCCGAGGGACAGCTCGACGTGCTGGCGCCCACGTGGACACTGCCGCTGCTGCGGCGCATGCCTGAGGTCTCCACTGCGATCGCCAGCCCGTTCGCACACGGTGAGCTCAAGCTGCGAGGGCGGCTCGCCCTCGCTCGTGAGCTGCATTCGTACCGCTACGATCATGCGGTCGTGCTGCCCAATTCGTTCAAGTCTGCGCTGATCCCCTGGCTGGCCCGGATAGCGGTGCGCACTGGCTACATCGGTGAGTTGCGTCATGTGCTGCTCAACGATTCACGCAAGCTCGATCAAAACGCCCTGCCGATGATGGCCGAGCGCTACGCGGCGCTGGCACAACCGGGCGGCGAGCCGCTGTTGCGGCCGCTTCCGCCGCTGCACTTGCGGGTCGATACCGTCGCCCGCGCGCAGTTGCTGCGAGAGCTGGCTCTGGATGTGTCGAGCGCCCCGGTGGTATGCCTGTGCCCCGGCGCCGAATACGGCCCCGCCAAGCGCTGGCCCACGCAGTATTTCGCGCAGCTCGCGCGGCAATTGCGCGATGCGGGCTACCAGAGCTGGGTGATCGGATCGGACAAAGACCGCGCGCTCGGCGCCGACATCGTACAAGCCAGCGGCGCGGCGGCGATCGATCTCACCGGCCGCACTAATCTCGAGCAGGCCGTGGACCTGCTGTCGTGCGCACGATATGTGGTGTCGAACGATTCCGGACTGATGCACATCGCCGCAGCGCTCTCGGTTGCGCTGCTGGCGCTGTACGGCTCGAGCAGCCCGGTGTTCACCCCACCGCTTTCCGCGCGCGCCCGTGTGCTGAAGCTCGACCTGCCTTGCAGCCCATGCTATAAGAGGCAGTGCCCCTTGGGCCATTTCCACTGCATGCGTCAGCTCACACCGGCACAGGTTCACGAAACGCTCATGCAGATGCAAACGTCATCGCACGAGGCCGCGAGATGAAATGGCCCGGTGCACATCTGCACTGAGGTTGTCCGGTGCGAGAACCCAACCAACCTGTGCCCGAGTTCCGCGCACCCCTCTGGTTACCGGGAGGCCACGCGCAAACCATCTATGCAGCGCTGATGGCACCGCGACCCTCGATACGCTATCGACGCGCCGAGTGGCAAACGCCGGACGGCGATTTCATCGAGCTCGACTGGGTCGACGGACCGCACGACGCGCCGCTCGTAATCCTGTTCCACGGGCTGGAGGGCAGCTCCGCCAGTCATTACACAGCGAGCCTTATGCACTGGTGCCACGCGCGCGGCTGGCGTGGTGTGGTTCCGCACTTCCGAGGTTGCGGCGGGCGGCCGAACCGGTTGCCACGCGCGTATCACTCCGGTGACTATCAGGAGATCGACTGGATGCTCGAACGCCTGGCCGCAGAGGACACGGCGGGCGCCTGCTTCGCCGCTGGCGTTTCGCTCGGCGGCAATGCTTTGCTGAAGTGGCTCGGGGCACGTGGCACATCCGCTGGCAACGTGGTGCGCGCAGTCGTTGCGGTGAGCGCACCAATCGACCTCAACATTGCCGGACACGGACTGGGACGCGGCCTCAATCGCCTGTACACCTGGCATTTCCTGAGCACGCTCAAACCGAAGAGCCTGCACAAGGCGCAGCATTTCCCCGGTCTGTATGACACCGCCAAGGTCGCGCGCGCGCGAAACCTGCATGAGTTCGACAATCTGGTCACCGCCCCGCTGCACGGCTTCAAGGATGCCGACGACTACTGGACTCGCGCCAGCAGCAAGGCGGATCTGCAGCGTATCGCCATCCCCACCCTGCTGATCCATGCGCGCAACGACCCCTTCCTTCCCGGCCGACATCTTCCACAGGCCCGGGACGTTTCGCCGAGCCTTACGCTGGAATACCCGGCCGAAGGCGGCCACGCCGCTTTCGTGACCGGCCCCTTCCCCGGACGCCTCGACTGGCTGCCGCGGCGCATACTGGCCTTCTTCGAGTCGAATCTGCACGCAGGTTGATGAAATATCCGAGCTCAAGGAGGTGAGCGAAACGTGGGATAATTGCGCAGTAACATCGGTGAAACCGGATGCCCCAAATCCCACGCGAAATCTTCAAGGCTTACGACATTCGTGGCGTCGTCGGCAAGACGCTCACTATAGAAGTGTGCCGGCTGGTGGGCCGTGCGATCGGTACTCGTGCGCGCGAGCTCGGGCAGACACGCATCGCCATCGGACGCGATGGGCGCCTGTCCGGACCGGACTTAAGCCGTGCACTCGCGCATGGTCTGCAGGAAAGCGGTGTCGACGTAATTGACATCGGCCGGGTGGCAACACCCATGCTGTACTTCGCGACCTATCATCTGCAAACCGGCTCGGGGGTGATGATCACCGGCAGCCACAATCCACCCGAGTACAACGGTTTGAAGATGATGCTCGCAGGCGAAACGCTGGCGGGCGAGGCGATCCAGAGTCTGCGCCAGCGCATCGAAACCGGCGCTCTCGCTTCAGGCAGCGGCGCCTTCAGTGAAGCCGATGTGGCCGAGGCTTATCTGCAGCGGATCACCGCGGATGTAAAGCTCGCCCGGCCGCTCGCCATCGTCGTGGACTGCGGCAACGGCATACCTGGTGCATACGCGCCCGAGCTCTATCGTCGCCTGGGGTGCACAGTGCGTGAGCTCTATTGCGAAGTGGACGGCTCGTTTCCGAACCATCACCCCGATCCCTCGCAGCCGGAGAATCTGCGCGACCTGATCGCTGCGCTGGCGCACGGGAAGGAGGCGCTCGGTCTGGCGTTCGATGGCGACGGAGACCGGCTTGGCGTAGTCACCAGGAGCGGCAAGATCATCTATCCGGATCGCCAGCTCATGTTGTTCGCGGCCGATGTGCTGTCGCGCAACCCCGGCGCGAAAGTGATCTTCGACGTCAAATCGACACGTAATCTGTTCCCATGGATTCGCAACCACGGCGGTGAGCCGGTGTTGTGGAAGACCGGACACTCGCTCATCAAGGCCAAAATGCGCGAGACCGGCGCGCTGCTCGCCGGCGAAATGAGCGGGCACATGTTTTTCAAGGAACGCTGGTACGGATTCGACGACGGTCTGTACGCCGGCGCGCGGCTGCTCGAGTGTCTGAGCCGTTGCGCGGATCTGGATGCCGAGCTCGCCGGCCTGCCCGATTCGGTGAACACGCCCGAACTGCAGATCAAGCTGGCCGAGGGGGAGAACTATGCGCTCATCGAACGGCTGCAGAAGAACGCCCGCTTCGAGGGCGCGCGTGAGATCATCAACATCGATGGGTTGCGCGTCGAGTACCCCGATGGCTTCGGTCTGGCCCGTGCTTCCAATACCACGCCCGTGGTGGTGCTTCGCTTCGAAGCCGATGATGTGCAGGCGCTCGAGCGCATCCAGAACGACTTCCGCAGGGTCCTCACCGAAGCGCAACCGCTCGCCCAGCTGCCCTTCTAGGCGTGCCACCGGGCGCGCGTGTTGCTTGCC
>JBGQKF010000311.1:0-5513 GCA_041499435.1 Gammaproteobacteria bacterium | reverse complement strand
CGCCAGCTGGTGCACCGGTCAGCAGCGAATTGCCGCTCACGTTGTCGACGATGTCATAGGTGGTCACGTTCGGATTCACCGTCGTGTCCACGAAGAATTTGATGGTGAAGTCTTGCGGACTACCGGCGGCATTCCATGCCGCCGCATCAGTCACATCGCCGGGGCTCACGATGCCGGTACCGGTGTTGGCGCCGGGAGCCGCGGTGGCGAAGGACCCGTTTCCGTTCTTGATCAGCTGAAAGATGTCGCTGCCCGCATCCGAGACCGGCACCTGGCGCGATGGGGAGATCTGCACCAGGCGCTGGCCCTGATCGCCGCGGTAGGCGACCACGCCGGGCGCCGTTTCGGAAAACGGAGCGGTAGACCCTTGATAGCCGGAGAACAGATAGACACCGTTGCCATCCGTGGTGTTGGCCAGTCCAAGCAGCTCCTGGTAGCGCGCCCGCAGCTCGACGCCGATGCTCTTCAGGTCGGTGTCGGTGAGCACACCGTCGCCGGCATTTACGGTCAACGTCTTCACGTCCTGCAGCAGCGTGGTGACCGATGCCAATGTGCTTTCGGATAAGCCCAGCGCGCTGGTGGCGCTGTCGCCGTTGCGCTGGTGCTGCTCGGTGATCGCTTTCGACTGTTCGACTTCGAGCGAGCGCGCAGCCGCGACCGGATCGTCGGCCGGTGTCAGGATGCGCTGCCCATTGGCGATCTGGTCCTGAGTCTTGAGCATGGCGGCGCTGCGGCTCTGCATGTTGAACACGCCTTGCTCGAAGATCGTATTGGTGCTGAGGCGAATCATGCGCCGATCCCCAGAATGGTATCGAACAGCGTCGAGGCGATCTGCAGCACCTTGCCCGAGGCCTGATAGGCCTGCTGGAAGCGGATCAGATTGGCAGCCTCCTCGTCCAGATTGACGCCGGACAACGATTGCTGTGCGGCCGTCGTCTGCTGCACCAGCGCGGTCTGTGCGTCGCCCTGAACCTTGATCTCCCGCGCGCGATTGCCAACGTCGCTCACCACCTGACTGTAGGCGCTCTGATAATTCGCCGTGCCATTGGCAACCGTGTTCGCGGTCTGCAGCGCGGTCAGCAGCAGCGCATTGCGATTGTCGGCAACGCCGCCGGTGTTGCGCGCGATGGTGAAGGTGTCTCCCGCCTGCGGCGTCCCGGTGATCTGCGCTGTCCAGCCGTTATAGGAGATGTTGCCGCCTGCCACATAGGCCACACCGGTCGGATTGCCGGTACCGGTGCCGTTCACATCGAACGTCGTAGCGCTGGTGAACGTGAGCGTCACCGTATTGAGCAGGTTTGCATTGGGAGGCGGCGGGGTATCGACCGTTCCCGGGCTGATCTTCGCGTTGCCTGTGTTGGCGACCGCAGATGCGGTGCGGATCGGTGCAGCGGCTGCGATCAGGGCGGGGTCGCTCAGGGCCACTGATAGATCGCGCGCGCCATTGCGCGTGGGCTGGATCAGGAAGCTGTCGCCATTACTGGCGGCTCCCGATGCGAGGTTCAGCGTCACGCCGTCGACCGTCTGCGGGAACGTCGTGAACGTTGTCTGGGTATTGTCGGTGAGGCGCAGCAAAGTCCACGTCCCCGCGTTGAACGTGAGACGGTAGTCGCTGCCGGTCAGCGCCCCCACCGCCGAGTTGCTGGCCGTGACGGCTGCAGTGCCTGCGTTGTTGCTGTTCACCACAACCTGTGCAGCGGGCACGTTGAAGAAGCTCTGCCCCAGCGCTCCATTCAGGTCCTGTCCGAGCTGGTGCTGGTCGTTGAACGTCTGCGCCAGCACGACGGCGACGCGGCCCAGCTCATTCTGGACGCTGTCGAGCGTTTCGCTCCGGAAGGCGAGCAGCGCACCGAGCGATCCGCCCTGCAGGCTGGCGGGATTGAGCGCAATGGTGTTGCCGTTGGCGACATACGAGATGTCGTAGTTAGCGGGATCGGCGGCAGAAGGCCCGGCAGTCAAGCCGAACGATTGCGTACCGAGCACCAGCGTCTGGCCAGTACCGATGAATACATTGACCGTGCCATTGGCATCGGTCACGACGCTGGTACGCACCAGCTTGTTCAGATCGGCGAGCAGCTGATCGCGCTTGTCGAGCAGATCGTTAGGCGGCTGGGTGTCGGTCGCGGAGCTCTTGATGATCTGATCATTGATGTTGGCGAGATCCTGCGCCGTGCTGTTGATCTGCGAGGTGGTATCGGTGATCTGACGGTTCAAGCCGCTGCGGATGTCAGTGAGCTGCGCACTGAACGCCTGGAACCTGGACTGGAGCGCCTGTGCTTCGCTCAGCAGCGATTGCCGCGATGGCATAGAGGACGGATTCGAGGCGACGTCCTGTACAGCGGAGAAGAACGATTGCAGCGCGGGCGACAGGCCCGCATTGGGGTCGGCCAGCAGATTGTCGATCTGATCGATCTGACTTTGGTAGGTCTGCAGGTAGCTGTCCTGCGTCTGCGCCTGCAAGACGGCGCCGTCCAGAAACTGGCTGTAGGCGCGCAGCACGGTGTCGACGCGAACGCCTTTGCCGATGAAGCCAGAGCCGGTCTGCTGCGGCTGCTGGGTGCTCTGGATCGCATTCTGCCGATGGAATCCGGGCGTCGATGCGTTCGCGATGTTGTGGCTGGTGGTGTTGAGCCCCGCTTGCGCGGCGTTCAACCCGGTCAGTCCGATTTCGAAGATGCTGCTGGTGGCCATCAAGCTTCCCCTATGCTCTTCTTATCGGCAGATTGAGCGGTTTCTTGACCGTGGAAGTGTCGGCCTCCGGCGTCGCCGGTACGAGCTTCGACAACTGTTTCAGCAACATATCGGCGAGCCCGAGGCCACCCTGATCAGCCAGCTTGCGCGAGAACTCGTGATCGAGCAGCCCGGTGAACATACGCGTGCCTTCGCTATCGAACATGCTTTTGCCGGGCGCTGCGGTGCGCATGCTCTTCATCATCATGTCGAGAAACAGCGTCTCGAACTCCCGCGCCACATCCTTGAGCGCACCGTGCGGATCTTTGGTGGCGTGCGCTTTCAGATTGCCGAGAGACTTGGGATCGGCGGCGAGGCCGGGGGTGCCGACAGTTGGGAGGCTTGGCATACTCAGTCGAGTGTCGCTGGTTTCACTGGTGAAGAGTGAAGGGTGAAGGGTGATCCCCCTCACCCCGGCCCTCTCCCCCGGTAACGGGGGAGAGAGAGATTTTAGCCAGCGCGAAGCGCATCACTCTTCACCCTTCACTCTTCACCCTTCACTCTTCACCCTTCACGCCTTCAAATGACCTCCAACTCCGCCTTGAGCGCGCCCGCCACCTTCATCGCCTGCAGGATGGCCAGCAGATCGATCGATGTCGCGCCCACAGCGTTGAGCGCCTTCACCAGATCGCTCAAGCTCGCGGACGCTGGCACCACGACCAGTTGTCCCTTCTCGCTATTGATCCCGATGTCGGACTGCTCGCGCACCACCGTGCGGCCGGTGCGGGCGAAGGGCTCCGGCTGAGAGATCACCGGTTGCGTGCTGACCACCACCTGCAGGCTGCCGTGCGCCACGGCGCATTCGGAGATACGCACCAGCGTGTTCATCACGATCGACCCGGTCCGCGCGTTGATGATGACCTTGGGCGAAGGCTCGGCCGGTGTGATCACGATGTTTTCCAGGCGCGACACGAATTCGACGCGCTGCGTCGAGTCGACCGGCGTCCTGACGCGAATGCGCCTGCCATCCACCGCCGTTGCCGTCTCGGCGCCGAGCATCAGGTTGACCGCCTCGACGATGCGTGCGGCAGTGGTGAAATCGCTTTGCATGGTTTCGAGGTATAAGAACTCACCCTGCCCCACGGTTGCGGGCACTTCCCGTTCCACCGTTGCCCCATTGGGAATGCGTCCGGCATTGAGCGAATTGATCTGCACGCTGGACCCCGCTGAAGACGCGCCGGCGCCGGCAACCACCAAGTTGCCCTGCGCCATCGCATAGACCCTTCCGTCGGCGCCCTTGAGCGGCATCAGCAGCAGCGTGCCGCCGCGCAGGCTCTTAGCATTGCCCATCGACGACACGGTGACGTCGATCAGGCTGCCCTGGCGCGCGAATGGCGGCAGCGTCGCAGTCGCCATGACAGCAGCGATGTTCTTCAGCTGCAGCGTCGTGCCGGTCGGCAATTGCACACCTAATTGCCCGAGCAGGCTGGCCAGACTCTGCGTCGTGAATGGCGTTTGCGTTGTCTGATCACCCGTACCATCGAGTCCCACCACCAGGCCGTAGCCGACCAGCTGATTGGTCCGCACGCCCTGAATCTGAGTGAGATCCTTCACGCGCTGAGCATGTGCATGGCTGGCCGCGAGCGCCAATCCGAGGATCGCGCCCATCAGCGCGGCTCTTACGATGCGTTTCATGTCGCTTCCTTGGTGATCAGAACGGCCAGATATTCATGAACACACGCGAGAGCCAACCCACGGTCTGCGCCTCGTTGATGTAGCCGTTGCCACGGTACTCGATGCGCGCGTCGGCCACTCTGGTCGAGGACACGAGGTTGGAGAAGGTGATATGCACCGGGTTCACGACCCCCGAGAAGCGAATGAATTCGGTGCCCTGGTTGATGGTCACTTGCTTCTCACCCGACACCAGGAGGTTGCCGTTGGAAAAGACCTCGATCACCGTGACGGCCAGAGAGCCCGAGAAAAGATTGTTGCTGGCCGCGTCGCCCGAGCCCGAGAATTTCTGCGCCGAACCCGCCTGGATATCGGTGCCCTGCAAGCCCTTCATCGGCCAGCCGCTGATGGTCGGGATGGTGAGATCGGTGGTGCCTGTGCGGTTCGCATTGCCGCTCGACTTCTTGCTCGCCGAGGTCTTTTCTTCGATCACGATGGTGATGGTGTCGCCCACGTAAAAAGCGCGGCGGTCCTCGTACAGGCTGAGCCGAGGGTCGTCCGGCTGAAAGATCGCGCCCACGTTCAGGGGCACATCGCGGTGCCCGGGGGGACGCGCCGTCATCGGCTGATGCACCGTCGCCGGCGGTGTCATGGTGTTGCAGCCGGCGAGTGCGAGCAACCCAACGACACTGAGAGTCATGCTGTCGATATTCACCCTTCACCCTTCACTCTTCACCCTTCACCGCATTCAAATCTGCACCAGCTTCTGCAACATCTGATCGGACGTCTCGACCGCGCGCGAGTTGATTTCGAACGCGCGCTGCGCGGTGATCAGATTCACCAGCTCTTCGGTGACGCTCACGTTCGAGGTCTCCACGAAACCCTGATTGAGCGAGCCCAGCCCATTGGTGCCCGGCGTGTCGAGCTGCGGCGGTCCGGACGCCGCGGTCTCCTGAAACAGATTCTCGCCGCGCGCCTGCAGACCGGCTGGATTGATGAAGTTGGCGAGCTGGATCGTGCCGAGCTGCACCGGCGTCGAGCTGCCCGCCTGCGTGACCGATACCGTGCCGTCAGCGCCGATCGTGGTGGTGAGCGTGTTCGCAGGTATGGTGATGGCCGGCTGCAGCGGGTACCCGTTCGAAGTCACCATCTGGCCATTGCTGTCGAGCTGG
>JBGQKF010000310.1:0-5523 GCA_041499435.1 Gammaproteobacteria bacterium | reverse complement strand
GACTTCGTGGGTCAGTGCATGCTTGAAGGTATATTCCAGGTCCGGGAACAGGCTCACCTCGTACACAAACTCCGCCGCCTGCAGATCGATCAAGGCTTGGCGCAATGACGCCTCGGGCAGCTCGACAATGGCCTGCAGCAGTGAGAAGGGCACATCTTTGCCGACCACCGCTGCCGCCTGCAACAACCGCTTGTCTTCAGGCGAGAGTCGGTCGATGCGTGCGGCCAAGATTGCCTGCACCGTCGCTGGGACTTCGATGCCAGAGGCATGGGTACCGAGGCGATAGGCGCCGCGACTGCCCTGCAGGTCTCCCGCCTCCACCAACGTTCGCACGCTTTCCTCGAGGAACAGTGGGTTGCCTTCGGTACGCTCGATCAGCATGCTCTTGAGCGGAAGCACCGAAGCGTCATCTCCGAGCAGTGCATGCAGCAATGCCTCGGCGTTCTCTCCTCTCAAGGGGTCGATACGCACTTGTGCGTAATAGGTCTTGGCACCCCAGTGGTGTTGATACTCGGGCCGGTAGTTCACCAGCAGCAGCAAGCGCGCCACCGGCAGCGCCTCGACCAGACTGTCCAGGAGGGTCTGAGTCTCGCTGTCGATCCAGTGCAAGTCCTCGAACACCACCACCAGCGGTTGCACTTGCGTTTCGCGCATCAGCAGGCGTTTGCACGCTTCGAGAATGCGCAGCCGCTTCTGTGCCGGATCGAGTAGCTGCCATTCACTGTCCTCCGCCGGCACGTCAAGCAGGGATAGTAGCGGGGAAAGCAGCGCTTCCAGCTGTCGGTCCAAAGTCAACAGCTTGCCGGTCACCTTCTCCCGTATGCGCCTGGAATCATCTCGCTCCTCGATACCGAAGTAGACCTTGAGCAGGTCGATGACTGGCCGATAGGCGGTGGCCTTCCCGTAAGACACTGAGCCTGCTTCCAGCACGAGTAAGCCCGTCATGCGGTGTGAATGCGTGAGCTCGTAGAACAGGCGCGACTTGCCCACACCGGGCTCGCCTACCACTGCGACGATCTCGCCATGTCCCGTCTGCGCTCGCTCCAACGCTTGGTTAAGCTGCGAAAGCTCGGCGGTGCGGCCAACGAACTTGGTCAAGCCCCGCGCTGCGGCCGCCTGCAGCCTGGAGCGCGCCGCACCCGCGCCGGTGAGCTCGTAGACTTCCACCGGCTCGCTCATGCCTTTGACCGGCACCGGGCCGCGCGGCTTGACCGACACGAAGCCTTCCACCAGCTCGAGCGTCGCAGCGGTCAGCAAGGTGCTGCCCGGCGCTGCCAGTTGCTCCATGCGCGCCGCCAGATGCGTGGTCTGCCCCACCGCTGTGTAGTCCATATGCAGATCGCCGCCGATGACGCGTACCACGACCTCTCCAGAATTGAGCCCAACGCGTATCCAGATCGCCAACCCCTGCGTGCGCTGCGCCTGCTCGCTGTAAGCATGGATGGTCGACTGCATGGCCAGCGCTGCATAGCATGCGCGTACTGCGTGATCTTCATGGGCGAGCGGGGCACCGAACAGCGCCATGATGCCGTCGCCCATCACTTGATTGACCGTGCCTTCGTACCGGTGCACCGCTTCCATCATGCGTTCGAGCACGGGATCAAGAAGCTTCCGCGCGTCCTCCGGATCGCGGTCGGCAAGCAATTCCATCGAGCCCTTCAAATCGGCGAACAGGACAGTGACTTGTTTGCGCTCGCCTTCGAGTGCGCTCTTGGAGTTGAGGATGCGCTCGGCGAGGTGCTTGGGAGTGTAGGCTTGCGGAGAGACGAAGCGCTCGGAAACGACGATAGCGCTCGCGGCCGGTTGCCCGCACTCGGCGCAGAACTTCGCCGTGGCAGACACGGAACTGCCACAGTTCCCACACGTGCGGGCAAGCGAGGCTCCGCACTCCTCGCAGAACTTGGCTTGCGGTCGGTTCTCGACCTGGCAGCGGGGGCACTTCATGTTGCTATCCTAGTTCAAGAAACCCGAGAAGGGGGTAGCGCTCGAGGACGAGCGGCCGCAATGCAATGGCGCCTCTTCTCCCACAGGGGCGCCCCCTCTCCCCTGCCCTCTCCCACAGGGGGGGAGTGACCTCTAGTCGAGCGTCACAGCACCTCCAAGGCGAGCGCGGCAGCGCGTGCGCCGATCGCGGGCGCGAACTTGAAGCCGTGACCGGAGCAGGCGGAGCCGATGACCACACGGCCGCGCCGCTCGAGGATAAAACTCTCATCCGCGGTCGTCGTGTACAGGCACGTTTGCACTTCGACCGGCTGTGGATTCGCGAGCGCAACGTGCGCGGCTACCCACGCGGTGATCGCCTCGACCAGCGCCTTATCGGGTGTCCCCTCATCGTCCGGGCTCACTTCCGGTCCGCCATGGTGAACCGCGGCCTTGAGGCCGTGTAGCGGGTCCGCGAGCGCGTAGAAGACGATGCCGTGCTCCCGCGATCCGAATGAGACGAAGGCCGGCATCGCGCGCGTATCGGCAAGTTGGAAGTAACAGACGGTCTCACGCGTAATCTTGACAGCAAGCGGCGGATCGATGAGACGGTTCACCCATGCCCCGGCCGTGACGACGACGCACGCGGCATCCACGTCCGCAAGCGAATCGACGCGAGCGCCGTAACGCACATCGATCCCGCGTGCGAAAGCGGCGAGCGCGCGATCGGCACGCACGATCCCCGCCTCCGGCTGGAATACAGCGAAGGATCTAGGCGGCAGTCGCACCGGAAAGCGGCGCTCTACCTCGTCGCGATCGAGCCGCGACCAGGCCACACCACAGGCGTCGAGTGCCGCCGCGGAACTGTCGCGAACATCGGTGACGATCTCGATGAGGCCGTTCAACTCGAGCAACGGTTCGCCCGTCTCCGCTTCGAGCTCGCGCCAGCCCGACAGCGCCTCCTGCGCAAGCTGCACCCAGTCCGGTTCCGCGTAGGCGAGACGGAAGATGCGCGAGCGGCCGTGACTCGACCCGCGCGCGTGTCCCGGCTCGAATTGCTCGTAGACTACGACGTCATACCCCGCTCGGGTCAGCGTATGCGCTGCCGCAAGGCCCATGACCCCAGCTCCAACGATTGCGACATCCGGCATCGGCCTCACCTCGAATCACGCACAAGCGAATCACGGCTCGATCTGCCCCCCGCACGAGCTCAGCTCGACTTCGGAAACCCGTACAGGACTTCCGGATTTTCGACCAGTAACCGGTGTCGAATACTGTCGATCGGCACCCACTCGGCCAGGAGATCGAACAGCCTCCCGTCATCGGGCTTGTTCTCCTTCTCAGTCGGATGCGGCCAATCGGTTCCCCACACCATGCGTTCCGGAGCGGCTTGAACGTATGCGACTGCGAGCTCCGCCATATCGCTATAACTCGGTCCCCCGATCCTTGTGTTCAGATACGCGCTCGACAGCTTCACCCAGGCCCGGCCGCCGTCGATCAGCTTGCGAATCACGCGAAACGCAGGGTGGTTGACGCTTTCCGATCCCGGGATGCGGCCGAAGTGGTCGAACACGATCGGGCAAGGCACACGCTGCAGCAACTCGTCGATCTCAACAATCTGATCGCCGAGCATGTGGATCTGTATGTGCCACCCGAGCTCATCGACGCGCTTCGAGAGCGGCATAAGCATATCGACTGTGGTGGCGCCCTTCTGCACCAGGTTGAAGCGAATTCCGCGCACGCCGCCTGCTGCCAGTCGCTTCAACTCGTCATCCGACACCGACGTGTCGACCACGGCCACAGCGCGGGCAGTGGGACCGATCTGGGCGACCGCATCCAGCGTGCAACGGTTGTCGGTGCCATAGCTGGACGGCTGGACCACGACGTTGCGCGTTGTCGCGAGCCGCTTTTGCAGCAGACGATAGTCGGCGACGGTTGCTTCGGGCGGACGCAGAGCCGCGTTCGGCACATAGGGAAAGCGGCTGTCATAGATATGCATGTGGCAATCGCAGGTATTCGCAGGCGCCTTGAGCGTGGGCGGCTGTGTACCGGAAGAAAACGGCACCTTCTGCTCCGCATGGCTGGTGCGCATTGCAATTCCGCTGGCTGCCGCCACAGCCGCCAGCCCCGCGCCTTTGAGAAGAGTGCGGCGGTCGAGCTCATTCTTGTTCATCAATCTCTCCTGCGAGTGGGTTCGATGCCATATTGTATGGCGAGGAGGGCTCCAGCAACACATACCCCATGAACTCCTGCAAAGCTTTCCGCCGCGCTTGCGAGAGGAAGCGCAGGCCGATCTTCATCGCGATCTTCATCGGCGCCGGCAAAGAAATGGGACGCCCGAGCCGCTCGGCTTCCTCCGCCACGTAGCGGATCTCTTTCGCCCGCCATCCATGCTCCCGAAAGAAACCGAACCAGTCGGCGGGCGCGAACTTGAACGCTGCGTTTTGCATCGCCCGACCCATCCCCTTCCGTTGCCGGTACTTCATCATCTCGGGATGCAGGTAGTCCACCACCCACAAGCCCGCATGATCCAACGCCCTCAGGTCATCGGCAAGCGATCCCGCCTCTTCGGTGCTCAGATAAGGGATGACGCCTTCTGTGATCACCAGCATCTTCTTTGTCTGCGCATTCACACGCTCGAACAAGTGGCGCCGTTCCGACAGATCGGCGAGATCGATCTTCACGCGCTCGAGGAGCCGGCACCGAGGACTTTCGGAGGCAAGCACCTTTTCTTTGTAGTCGATGATGTGAGGATAGTCGGCTTCGATCCAGTTGAGGGACGCTGGCAGATTCATTCGATACGGACGCGTGTCGAGTCCCGCGCCGAGATTGAGGACGCTGTCCATACCCTCGCCAATGGCCAAGTTGATGTAGTCGTCGATGATGCAGGTGCGGATCGCTACCGTCCAGGCGATCACGCGCGACATGGGCATCGCGGCCGCGATTTGCGCGCCGCGCTCGCCCGCTAGACGTCCAGCAAGTGGATCGCGGAATAGAGCATCGGCTCTTTCGGTCTCGACAGCGCGCAGATGTGCGATCCAGAAAGACGTATCCGAAACGTTCTCGATCAGGGGTTTAGCCATGGCCTGGCAAAAAGAGTTGGTTCAGGCATTGACCGTGAAGTGACCGCTATCGTTTCAGCAGACCAGGAGGGCCGGCCCTCCGAGGTGGGTCAGGCCTGAGTAATGGTACTATTAGACCTCCCGTTCCCGGAATCCTGCCTTCCATGGCCCGCAAAGCTCGCCTGCATGTCCCTGGTGGACTCTACCACGTCATCCTGCGCGGCAACGCGCAACGCGACATCTTCTTCGACGATGAAGATCGCGAGCGCTTCTGTGCGTTGCTGAGCGAGGGTGTCGATCGTTTCGGCTACCGCGTCCACGGCTTTTGCCTGATGCCCAACCACGTTCATCTGGCTCTGCAGGCCGGCAAGGACCCGCTTTCGGGGTCGCTTCAGAATCTGGCTTTCCGCTACACCCAGGCGGTCAACCGCAAGCTCGGACGGGCAGGCCACCTGTTCCAGGGCCGCTACAAGGCCTTGTTGGTCGATCACGACGCCTACCTGCTGGAGCTCGTTCGCTACATCCACCTTAACCCGGTGCG
>JBGQKF010000309.1:0-5600 GCA_041499435.1 Gammaproteobacteria bacterium | reverse complement strand
CTGTCACACCCTCGGCGGCACGTTCAATCTCCCGCATGCTGAAACCCACACCGTAGTGTTACCGCACGCGGTTGCATATAACCGCGCGGCCGCGCCGGATGCGCTGCGCGCCGCCGCGAGCGCGATCGGCGCCGACGATGCGGCGCAGGGCCTCTATGCTCTGGCGCGATCGCTGGGGGCGCCGCTTGCCCTCAAAGACATCGGCATGCGCGAAACGGATCTCGATCGCGCTGCACAGCTCGCAACTGAATCGCCGTACTACAACCCGCGGCCGGTGGAATATGGAGCGATACGGCAACTGCTCGACGACGCTTATCACGGCAGCGAGCCGGCAGCGAGCCGGTAGATCATGGGTACCAAGAATACGAACGACGGACTGTGTTGAGAACGACCACAACGAGAGGAGGCAACACCATGAGCGACAAGAAGGTGACACCTGCACCGGACGCAGGCCGCCGGCGCGTGATCCAAACCGCCGGGGCCGCAGCCGCGGCGGCGGGCGCAGCCAGTTTGATCGGCTTCAATCCGCTGGCCTTCGGCCAGAGCGCACGTCCGATCAAGATCGGGTACGTGACGCCGGAGACCGGGCCTTTCGCGCAGTTCGGCGAGGCGGACAAGTTCGTGATCGACGGTGTGCGTCAGGTGCTGAAAGACGGCATCACCGTGGCCGGCAAGAAGCATGCGGTAGAGATCATCGTCAAGGACAGTCAGTCCAATCCCAATCGCGCCGGCGAAGTGGCAGGCGATCTGATCCTCAAGGACAAGATCGATCTGATGCTGGTCGCCTCCACGCCGGAGACCACAAACCCGGTTGGCGATCAGTGTGAGTTGAACGAAGTACCCTGCATCTCGACGGTGGCGCCGTGGCAGCCGTGGTACTTCACGCGCGGCGGTACGCCGGATAAGGGGTTCAACTGGACGTATCACTTCTTCTGGGGCCTGGAAGATGTGATCGCGGTGTTCACCAATATGTGGAACTCGGTGCCGACCAATAAGAGCGTGGGCGGCTTGTTTCCCAACGACGGCGATGGCAATGCCTGGGGCGATCAGAAGGTCGGATTTCCGCCGGTGCTGTCCAAGCAGGGTTTCAAGCTCACCGATTCCGGGCGTTTCCAGACTCTGACGACCGACTTCAGCGCGCAGATCGCCTCATTCAAGAATGCAGATGCGCAGATCGTCACTGGCGTGGTCATTCCGCCGGACTTCAAGACCTTCTGGACACAAGCCAAGCAGCAGGGCTTTAAGCCGAAAGTGGTGTCGGTCGGCAAGGCGTTGTTGTTCCCGGCAGCGATAGAGGCGCTCGGCGACCTGGGCGACGGACTGTCGACCGAAGTCTGGTGGACGCCTTCGCATCCGTTCAAGTCGTCGCTGACCGGAGCTTCGGCTGGGGATCTCGCCGCTGCTTATGAGAAAGCTACCGGCAAGCAGTGGACTCAGCCGCTCGGCTTCGGCCATGCCTTGTTCGAGGTCGCGGCCGATACGCTCAAGCGCGCGAAGAGCGATGACAAAGCTTCGATCCGTGATGCCTTGGTCGCCACCAACCTCAACACCATCGTCGGTCCCGTCGCGTGGGGCAAGGGCCCGGTGAAGAACGTGGCGAAGACGCCTCTGGTGGGCGGGCAGTGGGTCAAAGGCAAGAAGTACAAGTACGATCTGATCGTGGTCAACAATCAGACTGCGCCGAATATTCCGGTGCAGGGGAAGTTGAAGTTGATGGCTTGATCGAGGTCTAAACCGAACCTCAACGCGAAAGCGCAAAGGGCGCAAAAGGAAGCAAAGAAAATTTCGATTCTGGGCCGATCTACATTCGCCCAGGTGCTCATTGGGTCGGGAATGCCGTGTCGAAGGGGCAATACTGGTTCTAGATTCTCTTTGCGGTCCTTTGCGTTCTTTGCGCTTTTGCGTTGAGGTTCGGTTTTTGTGATTGAAATGACAATCCTGGCCTTAGAGCGCGTCAGCAAATCCTACGGTGCGCTCAAAGTCACCGACGACATCAGCCTGAGCGTGGCCCATGGGGAGACGCTCGGTATTATCGGGCCTAACGGCGCCGGCAAGACCACGCTGTTCAACCTGATCAGTGGCGACGTGCGTGTCGATCGCGGACACATCGTGTTCGCAGAGCAGGAAATTACTGCGCTGCTGCCGCATGCGCGGTGCCGCCGCGGCATCGGGCGGTCATACCAGATCCCGCATCCGTTCGTCGGCATGACTGTATTCGAGAATGTCCTCGTGGCCGCCACCTTCGGCGGGAACCTCTCGGAAAGCGAGGCCGAGCCGTTTTGCGTCGAAGTGCTGGAGCGCACCAGTCTGGATGCGAAGGCAAACCACCTTGCGGGATCACTCACGTTGCTCGATCGCAAGCGCCTCGAGTTGGCGCGCGCACTGGCAACGCGACCGAAGCTCCTGCTGCTCGACGAGATCGCCGGCGGCTTGACTGAGCACGAGGCCAAAGAGCTGGTGGTGCAGATCCAGGAGATCAAAGCGACCGGCATGAGCCTGCTGTGGATCGAGCACGTAGTCCACGCGCTGGTCGCCGTCGCCGATCGCATGCTGGTGATTCACTTCGGGACCAAGCTGGCGGAAGGCGCGCCGGAGGCCGTGCTGGCCAATCCGGAGGTGAAGCGGGTGTATATGGGGATTGAGGTGTAGGCCTTGCTCGCTACCCACAACCTCACCGCCTTCTACGGCGACTTCCAGGCGCTCTTCGGCATCGACCTCCAAGTCGACGCCGGCGAGATCGTCTCGATCATCGGTGCCAATGGTGCGGGCAAGAGCACGTTCCTCAAAACCATCACCGGACTGCTGAAAGCGCCGCGCAACGCCGTGCGGTTCGAGGGGCGCGACATCGGCGGGATGCCGGCTCATCAGATTGCACAGGCCGGCATCGCCATGGTGCCCGAGGGGCGCCGCCTGTTTGCCAGTCTCAGCGTGGAAGAAAATCTCAAGATGGGCGCTTATACGCGCCGGCAAGGCCGCTTCGATCTCGACGCGGTTTACGCCCTGCTGCCGGTGTTGAAGGAGAAACGCACGCAGCCCAGCACCTCGCTCTCTGGCGGCCAGCAGCAGATGGCGGCGATCGGCAGAGCGCTGCTGGCCAACCCGCGTCTGCTGATCTGCGACGAGATCTCACTCGGGCTCGCACCGATTGTAGTCAAGGAAATCTACGAGATCCTGGGCCGCATCCGCAAAGAGGGGCTGACGGCGATCATCGTCGAGCAGGACGTTGGCATGGCGCGGCTGTTCTCGGACCGGCTCTATTGCTTTCAAGAGGGACGCGTGTCGCTCTCCGGGCGCTCCGATGCGCTTTCGCATGAGGCGATCTCCAAGGCCTACTTCGGTGTCTGATCTCACCCACAATGCGGGGCTGCTGTGATCGCTTGGATCGACACCATCGTTCAGGGCGTGCTGCTGGGCGGGCTCTATGCCCTGTTCGCGATGGGGCTGTCGCTCATGTTCGGCGTGATGCGGCTGGTGAACATCGCTCACGGCGACTTTATTTTGCTTGCGGCCTTTGCCGGCATGGCGCTGGTAGCGGGCCTCGGTGTGTCCCCCGGCGTTGCCTTGCTCGTGCTGATGCCGCTGGCGTTCGCGTTCGGCTATGGCTTGCAGCGCGGCGTGCTCAACTTCGCCTTGGGCCGCGACATTCTGCCGCCGCTGCTGATCACCTTCGGCCTGTCGATCGTGATCCAGAATGCCCTGCTGCAGATCTTCTCGGCCGATACGCGCTCGATTCAGGCCGGAGCGCTGGTCACCGCGAGCCTGCATCTGGGTGAGGGGCTCGCGGTCGGCTGGCTGCCTCTGATGATCTTCGTGAGCGCGATTGCCGTGGCGCTGGCGCTGCAATGGCTGTTCGGTGCCACGCGCATCGGTCGTGCGTTCCGTGCCGCGGCCGATGACAGCGAAGCAGCGCAGCTGATGGGCGTGGATAACCGGCACATCTATGCGCTGGCCACGGCAATCGCTATGGTGGTGGTCGCCATCGCCGGCGTGTTTCATGGCATCCGCACCACCATAGCGCCCACCGACGGACCGGCCCTGCTGTTGTATGCGTTCGAAGCGGTGGTGATCGGCGGGCTCGGCTCATTCTGGGGCACCTTCGCCGGCGGCGTGATTCTCGGCGTCGCGCAGTCGATCGGATTCCGCCTCGATCCGGGCTGGGGCATCCTGGTCGGGCATCTGGCTTTTCTCGCCGTGCTCCTGGTCAAGCCCAATGGGCTTTTTCCCAAGACACGCTGATGGACGCTGCCGTCAAACCCACATTCAAGGTGCTGCGCGCGACGCGGGCAAGCCGCGCTGGCGGGAGCATTGCGCTCATCCTGTTTGCCGTGCTCGCGAGCTTGCCGTTCTGGGCGGATTCGAGCTGGCTGCGTCTGTTCGCCGAGTTCGCCTGCTTTCTGGTGCTGGCGCAGATGTGGAATCTGCTCGCCGGCTATGGCGGCCTCGTGTCGGTCGGCCAGCAGGCGTTCGTTGGACTCGGCGGCTATGCGCTGGTGGTCTTGGCAAATCACACGACGTTGAATCCGTTCCTGTGTCTGCCGCTCGCCGGGTTGATCGCTGCGCTGCTGGCGGTGCCGACTGCACTCGTCGTGTTCCGATTGCACGGCGGTTACTTTGCGATCGGCACCTGGGTGGTCGCCGAAGTGTACCGACTGTTGTTCGCGAACGCGTCGTTCCTTGGCGGTGGCTCGGGTACCAGCCTGATGGCGCTGCGTGGCATCCCGAAGGCGACACGCGAGTCCATCACCTTCTGGATTGCACTGGTGCTGGCATTCGGTTCGGTAGCGCTGGTCTACTGGCTGCTGCGCTCGCGGCAGGGTCTGGCGCTGACGGCGATTCGCGACAGCGAGATCGCCGCGGCCAGTCAGGGTATCGACGTGCGCGCGGTCAAATTTCTGGTGTACGTGATCGCCGCGCTCGGCGCCGGGCTGGCGGGCGCGCTGTATTTTCTGTCCAATCTGCGCATTTCTCCGGACGCGGCCTTCGGCGTGAACTGGACCGCGTATATCATCTTCATCGTCGTCATCGGCGGTATCGGCACTATCGAAGGCCCGATCGTCGGCACGGTCATCTACTTCCTGCTGCGGGAGTTCTTCGGCGATTTCGGCACCTGGTACCTGATGACGCTGGGGCTCGTTGCCATCGTGGTGATGGTCAAGTTCCCGAAAGGCCTGTGGGGCTATGCGATGCAGCGCTTGGACCTGCGCTTCTTCCCGGTGCAGCGCCGGGTGCAATTCTTGGAAAAGGAAACATCATGAACCATGCTTTCATCTGCGACGCGGTGCGCACGCCGTTCGGCCGCTACGGCGGAGCATTGAGCTCGGTGCGCACCGACGATCTGGGCGCGATTCCGATCCGCGCCTTGATGGATCGCAATCCACGCGTCGACTGGGATGCCCTGAACGATGTCATCTATGGGTGCGCAAATCAGTCGGGTGAGGATAACCGCAACGTCGCGCGCATGGCGCTGTTGCTTGCGGGTTTGCCCACCAGCGTCCCGGGTGCGACGGTCAACCGGCTGTGCGGATCGGGGCTCGATGCGCTGGGCACCGTTGCGCGCGCGATTCGCGTCGGCGAGATGGAGCTCGCCATTGCCGGTGGCG